>DATKYS010000074.1 GCA_035528375.1 bacterium | reverse complement strand
ATCTCCCCCCAGCTCGCGGACTGAACGTCGGTGTCCAGGGGCGTGCCCAGGAGGCGGAAGAAGGCAGAGGCGTCGTATTGTGTCCACGTGTAGTACAGGTTTCCGGTGTTCCTTATCCCCCAATCGAAATTTTCGGCCACCGAGTAGATTTCGAGCCAGAACGGCGTCCCGGCTTCAACGCCGATGTCGTCTACCAGGTTCAACCGGTAGTGGTACACGGGAAACATATCCAGGTAAACGTCGCCGGTAAAGGTCTCTTTCGGATGGGGGCAATAACTGGCGATGTAGTACTCGCCGGGCATGCCGTAGTGGTCGTAGCGCAGGCCCACGTGGAAGAGCTGGGGGTGGTGGTCGGGTTCGTCGGGGTAGTAATACGCCCAGCATTCGACGGCCTGGAGCACCGCGTCCGTCGCCAGGGTGAAGTCGTCCTGGGTGTAGTGCGGCCCCCAGCTCCCAAAACCTCCGCTCAAGTGCGAGAAGTCGTAGGGCTCCTCCCAGAGGACCTGCAGGTCGTCGTCCCGGTGCGGGGACGAAACGCCGACAGCGCCGGTGAGGCCGAGCGTGGCCGAAAACGTGAGGGCGCAGAGTAAAAGGATTGTCATCCTGGTCATGACGTTACCTCCTCATGTGAGGTCGAGATAAACGGTGTCCCAGGCCCAGTAAAACAAATCGCCGTGAGGGTAAGGTTGGAAGTACTTCCAATTCAGCCGGGGAATGCCGTCCGCGTAATTCTTCGGGCTGAAGGACCAGTCCTCGTCCGCTATCACTAACGCCCAGCCGCCTCCCCATTCCACCCACTTGTACCCCTGGACAAAGGTGCGCCTGAACCTCGGTGTGCCCTCGTCGGGGTGAGACCACCAATCTGCGGGGGGACTAAAGTAGGTGTGAAAGGGGTCACCTTCGTAGTGTTGAGACCCTTCAGCCTTGAAGTGCCAGCGCCAAGCCTCCTGTCCGGTGAAGACCAGGTTGAAAGTAATATGCGGTTCGCAATCGGCCTGGTAGAGCGACCACACGGGCTCGGTCGCGCCGAACCAGATCTGGAACAGGTCGGGGTCCATCTGGGGGTCCCAGTCGAGCGGGGCGTCAATTGCCCCTTCTATCCGCCAGAATCCGTACAAGGGTGGAGGAGGGTCGTCTGACAGAGGCGAGACCTCCGACGGCGAGAGGCCGTCTTCACAGGAAATCAGAAAGAACGCCGCGAAAACGAAGAGAAGAGAAGAGCTTGTGTTTGTCCATTATCATCCCCTTTTTTGTAGTTCTTTTCATGACTTATGTAATCTAGTACAAAATTACAAGGTCGTCAAGGGCCACCGAAATGAAGAGAATGCTCGCCCCTGTAGCTATTAAAAAACCGGACGGCTTTCCGTCCGGTTCGATGCTCGGTACACGCCCCCGCCGGGGCCGCCGTCCCGCTAGTAAACGTCTATCTCGAACTCGTAGGTGATGGAAATCTTCTTGGCGATGGGGACGCCGTTCTGGGTGGCCGGCCTCCACTGGGAGGCCCAGGCGGCCTCGATCGCCGCCTGATCGGCCTCGGCCTTGCCGGTACTGCGGATGACCCAGACCTTGCCTATGTTTCCCGATTCGTCAATGTAGAGCCCGATGGAGCAGGTGCCGGACCAGCCCGCCTCCTTGAGCATGGGCGGGTACTCGGGGTCCGGGGCGGAAATCTTCTCGGGAGGCGTGAGCCCCCGCTCTTCACCCACCTCATCGCCGCCGATGGGCCCCAGATCGGAGAATACGCTATGGCCGGTGTCCTCCACCACGACGTGCTCGAATGTGGGGATGTCAATGGTCTCCGCGGCCTCCTCGTCCTCGGATATCTCGGGGGCGGCCTGGACGAGCTTGGGCGGCGGCTTGACCTCGGGAATCTGAATCGTTTTCGAGGGCGGCTTGATAACCTCGATGTTCTCCAGCTGCTGCACGTTGCGCTGGAGCACGAAAGGCTGCACCGGCCCCACGAAGTTGCTCATCCCCAGGACGACCACCTGACAGCACAGGATGGACAGAAGGAGCGCCTGGAGGAAGAGGCCGCGCTTGGCCTTCGCGTCGAAGAGGCGATCGCCGCTTTTGTCTTCGTTTGCCATATCGAACCCCTTCTACTGGCCGGGTTTAATACGCCGGGGCTGCGGGGTTTGTTCCTGGAGTGTCAGAGCCCTCCGGTTTCGAGCTCGGTGGAGAGGGATATCTTGTAGGCTCGCGATTTCTGGAGCTGCTGGAAGACCTCCATCAGCCGCCCGTACTCGGCGCCGCGGTCCGCCTTGAATATCACCGTCAGGTTCGGGTTCGCGGCGACCTCCTCGGTCATGATGTCTGGCAGGAGCTCCAGGGCGATGTAGCGCCCGTCTATGTTGATGTTGCCGTTGCGGTCCACGTAGAGGGCGACGGTGTCCTTGCGCTTCGTCTTCTCCACCTTCTCGGCGGAGGGGAGCTTGATCTGCGGCCCCCGGTCCACGTTGAAGACCGTGGTCGTCATGAAGAAGATCAACAGCAAAAAGGCGATGTCGGACATGGACGCCGCGGGGATCTCCGGTTTGGACTTGGTCTTCTTCAGCAACTGCACGGCCGACCCCCCTAATTTATCTTCAGCGCGATGCGCTGGAAGTTGGCCTTCTTTATCTCGTCGAAGACGTCTATCATCATCTCGTAGTTCGCCTTCTCGCTGACCTCGAAGATCAAGGCCAGTTCGCTGTCCTTGGCCAGACGCTTTTCGAGCTCATCCTTCAAAAGGCCCTTGCTCGGAATCGGCTTGACGCCGTCGGGCGTCGTCAGGTAGATGGAGCCGTCCTCGGCGACCTGCACGGTGATGATGTGGGTCTGCTTGACCTTCAGCGACGGACCCTCAGCCGGCAGCACCAGACGGATCCCCTTCTCCACGTTGAAGATGGTGGTGGTCATGAAGAAGATCAAGAGCAGGAAGGCGATGTCGGACATGGACGCCGCCGGTATATCGGCTGACACCTTGCTTTTGCGTTTAAAGGCCATGGGTCACCCCCGTCAAGCCTGGGTGTCTTCGATGGCGTCAATGAGCTCGGTGGTGCTCTCCTCCATCTCCAGGACGAAGCGGTCAATGCGGCTGGTGAAGTAGTTGTACATGATGAGCACGGGGAAGGCGATGGCCAGTCCCGTCGCCGTGGTGATCAGGGCCTCGGAGATACCGGAGGCGACGATGGTGGGTTTGACCTCACCGGCCCGGGCGATGCCCTCGAAGGCGCGGATCATCCCGGTGACGGTCCCGAGGAATCCGAGGATGGGCGCGATGGTGGAGGCGGAGGCCAGCACGATCAGGCCGCGCTCCAGGAAGGCGAGCTCCACGGCGCCGGAGTTGGCGGCCGCCTTCTCCGCCGCAGCCACGCCGCGGTCGGCGCGCTCCAGGACGGCCTTGAACACGGCGGCGATGGGCCCGCGGGTCTTCTTGCACTCCTCGATGGCCTCGCCGCGCTTGCCGGCCTTGACCAGCTCGACGATCCGATCGGTGAACTTGCGGGCGTCTATCTTGGCGAACTGGAAGGTGAACAGGCGTTCGATGATGTACGCGCCGGCCAGCACGGAGGTCAGGAGCAGCGGGTACATGACCACCCCGCCCTTGGCGAAGTAGTCCTGGACCGACCCGGCCTCACCCTCCTCGTCGGTGGGTGCGGCGGGAAGCTCTTCGCCTTCGGCGGGCGGGGTTTCCCCCTCGGTGGTGGTAGCGTCGCCCTCAGCCGCGGCCTCCTGGGCGAACACGATCGTGGCCGGGGCCAGCACGAAGAGCGTGGTCACCAGCAGGGCGAACAGGCTGAGACGTCTGACTTTTGCCATGGAGTGGTCCTCCCGGGTGCAGAGGTGGATAGATTGGAGAAGGGTCTAGTACTCGCCCCTCTCGGTCGACCATACGATCTCGTAGTTCGCGAAACCCGTCCGGTCCTCGAAGAGGAACTTCCGGATGCCTGAATCCGAGCTGGAAGAGTAATAAATCCATAAAAGATGAGGTTTTTCCAGGTTCACGATGACGCCCATGAACTCACCCACGCTGGAATCGGTCTGGCCCTGGTTGCCGCTGGCGGCAACCGCCGTTCCCTGGCGGCCGTCGCCGCTGAAGCTCCCCTCGAGTTCCGGGGCCTCGCCCCCCAGGTGCTCCGTGCCGGCGATGCCCGCGCCGAGGGGGTTCTCGACGATTTCGTCGGGAGGGCCGTACCTGACGTAGAGGCGGCCCTGGTCGGTGTCCAGTCCGTCGGTGTAGCCGGTGGCGAAGTGCTCGCGCACGTAGGACAGGCGGCGGTAGTACTCGATTTTGAACTCGTTCTCCGGCGTCGTCGGGTCGGGATCCCTCACGGCCCAGAAATGGTCCACCACGGTCCAGCGCCCCTCGGGCGGCGCGGCTTTGAGCTGAATTATCTCGTCCTCGGCGGCGATGAAGCCGATTTCGTGAAGTATCTGCTCGAACTCGCGGTCGGTCATCGGGACGTCGGAGACGCGGGCCACCTCCGTCACCGTCTCGGGAGTCACCGAGCCGATCCAGAAGAAGGATTCCCTCTCAGCCACGACCTCCCCGGAGGTGTCGTTCGTCAGCCGGCCCCGGACGGTGTATTTGCCCCGGGTCCAGTCCCCCGCGTTCACCGAGAAGACCGTGCCCGCGATCCCGCCTCCCGTGAAATCGGTTTCCCCGGAGTCCACGAGCCTGCCCGGTTCGTCGTATATCTCGTAGGCGAACGTGTGCTCACCGGGGTCGGTGAGGAGCTCCAGGAAGAAGTAGAGGAGGTTGTCGTCGGGCGACACCTGCCGCCGGCTGGCCAGGGGGGCGACGAAGTAGTCGTCTTTGACCAGCTCGGCCTTCCCCTTGAAATTCCCCTCGGGATCGAAATCCTCCGCGTTGAGCGCCCGGGCCCGGGAGGCGAGCTGGATGTCGCTGATGCCGGGCACCGGCCTGAGATTTACCTCAAGGGGCAGCAACGCCGTACCCTCGAGCTTCGAGTTTGGGTCGCCGATGATCAGCCGGGCCTCGTAAAGATCGGGTTCGATTTCCACCCGAAACGTATTGAGCGAGTAGAACGATTCCTGCCGTGTCTGTTCCTCGAGGGTCACCTCGACGTCGTTGGTGGCGGTTTTCCGGTAGATTACCTCCCCGTCGGGATTGAGAATCTCCAGCATGGTGATGTAGGTGGCCCACCAGGTTCCCTCGGTTGTGGGGGTGAATTTCAACGAGGTGTTGGGCACCTGGTAGTAGATCTCCAGGAGGGTTCCCCGTGTGCCGAAGAACTGGCGGCTGTCGGTGGTGAACAGAATGCCGCCCTCGGAGTCCGACGGTCCGAAGTCGGCTGCGGCCGGGGCCAGAAGGAGGAATAACACGAGTAGGAATGTTATTTTCTTTTCCATCACACGACCACCGTTTCCGGCTGGGGGGCTGCAACTTCCGGTGTCGGGATCGGCAAAGCTCTACTTCTTCTCGCCGATCCGCGCCCGGGTAACTGCCTCGTTTCGCTTGTAGGCCTTGCCTCACTCAAGCTCGAAGATCCCCGTATCCGGGTACCTGTCAGATGAAGAACCGGGGCCCTAAATCAGGGTAAAAAGCCCGTCGGTTCAACAATTTCCCCGCGCCCTCTCGTCTGTTCTGGATTTCCGGGTGCGCTCGGGACCGTCGCCGGAGCTCCGCGACCCGTGTTTCGTAGAAACCCTGAAGGTATCCCGAGGAATCATCACCCTCGGCCGGGGCGGGTTCTTGCTGAACGGGGGGCGCGTCCGGCCCCCCGCCTTGTTTTTTCGTACGTCCTCTCTTCTTAGAAGGAGAACCCGAGGGCGAAGCGCAGCGAGTAGCCGAGGCGTCCCAGATCAGCGTAGGCGGCGTCCACGTGTATGTCGGAGGTCCGGCCGAGGCCGACCTTGAAGCCGACTCCGGCGGTGAGACCCGGGACCAGGCTGTCGTCCTCCGTGCCGGCGAAGAAGTCGTAGTTGAGCCGATACCCGACACGAAGGGCCACCACGTTGAACATCCGATACTCGAGGCCCACGTTGACGCGCTCCTCGGCATCGTTGGGATGGATGGCGTCCAGACCAAGGGTGATGAAGTGGTCCTCGCCCTCCAACAGATCGTAGGCCAGGCCCAGTCGGAAGGTCATGGGCAGCGAGAAGTCGTTGAAATCCGTCATGATGTACCCACTCCCGTCACGCTCCAGCTCGCCGTAGGTACCGTCGAAGCGCATGTCCCCGCCGAAGTGCTGGATCGCCATCCCGATGCGCAGGCTCTTGAAGCCGGTGTCGTACAGGGTGCCGATGTCTATGCCCCAGCCCATCGCGTCGTAGGTGTCTATGGTCTGCATGATGTACTGACCGCGCAGGCCGACGCTGAATCGGTCGGTGAACCTGCGGGCGTAGGCCACACCCACCGCCAGGTCGGAAGCCGTGAAGGTTCCCAGGGAACCATCCTGGTCTTCCTGGGTCGTACGTATCATGTCGCCATAGTCCAGGTATGTGGCGGTCAGGCCGAAGAAGCCGATGACGCCGAAGTTGTACACCCCGGCGAAGCTCATCAGCCGCGTCTCGGCGACCCACTCGTTGTCCTCGAAGAAGACGTCCCCGCCGGGGATGCGGGTGAGAGCCGCCGGGTTCCAGAACGCGATGGAGGCGTCCGCCGGGCCGGTTGCCACGCAGGCTCCCCCCATCCCCATCATTCGGGGACCGATGCCGATTTTCAAGAACTGGGCGCCCGCCGTTCCGGTTTTTTCCTGAGCCACGGCGGAAAAGACCAGCATCAGCACCAGGAGAAGCGCCAGGGTTTTAGCCTTCATCAGAACTAGCCCCCTCTCAGGTAAACTGTATTATGTCGAAAGTTTCCTCGAAAGCGTGTCGGGGGGAGACGGGCTCCCCCCGTCGGTTACAGTCTCTCGCCCAGGATGACGGCGAACTTCCCTATCTTGGTGCCGAGACCGGACTCGGTGGCGTCTATGTGGTAGATGTAAACGCCGGACGCCACCTCCATGTTGTTGCGGGACTGGAGGTCCCACCACGCCGTGCCGGAGGTTTGGTTGTTGTGCTCGATGATGTCCACCAGGTCGCCGGAAATCGTGTAGATGCGGATGGTGCAGCGGTCGGGCAGGTTGGTGAAGGCGAGCTTGCGCTCGACGATACCCGTCACCGAACGGGTCTGCCAGTCAACCCCACCGATGTAGGGGTTTGGCACCACCAGCACGTTGTCCAGGTTGTCGCTGTTACCGGTGGTCAGCGTCACTTGAATGTAGTTGGCCCGCACGCCGCCCTCGAGCGCGGGGTACGGGTCCTCGCCAATCTGCTCGTTGTAGAAGGGGTGCGCGCCGAAGTCGAAGGAGACGACGGCGTAGTAGTAGGTGAAGTGGGTGCGCGGTGGCTGGGGTATCGGGACGTCGTAGTCGTCGGCCCAGGTGTCGTCACCGCCACGCGAGGAGTAATCCACCCACTTGTCCCAGTGGGCGTAGTGGTTCCCGTCGTCTATGTACTCGTAGATCCGGTTGCCGGTGCCCGGGGCGTACTGAATGTCGTCCCAGTTGTTGAGCTGGTTGTACTCGTACCGGACGGCTGAAAGGTCGGGATGGGTGGGGTGGCCGGGGCCGTGGTAGCCCGGGGCCTTCCAGTACTCGCCGCCGTGCCAATCGCTCGTGTCGTTGATGTCCTTGTCCCACCAGCACAAGAGGTCGCGCAGGTACGTGGGCTCCTCGGTCTGGCCGTCGTCATACCAGGGCTTGAGGTCGGCGTTGTTGCCGAGCTGGTCCAGCGCCGCGGCGCGGTAGAGACGGTAGCCCTCGAAGTCAATCTGGTTGTTGGAGCTGATGTCGGGCAGGACCTCGATGTTGGTGGTGAGGTTGATCAGGGGGTCCCAGTGGAGTGTGATGTTGCCGTCCTGAACTCCGGCCGAGAGGAGCGCGCTCTTGGGCGGCGAGAGCACGACGAAGTCGTCAACCTCGTCCCCCTGGCGGGGGTCGTCGAACTTGCCGTTGAAGCCCAGGGCGTCTGCCAGGGCCTGGTCGGCGTTCGCCCGTAACCCGTTGCGGTGGTTTCCGATGACGAAGCAGTTGCGCACCTCGAGCACCTCGCCGGGCTGCATCCCCTCGCCGGACATGTCCTCGAAGGGCCCGACCGAGGGGCAGATGCGCCAGTCGTAGGCGGTGGTGATTTCCTCGAAGGTCCCGACGTCCACCATGTAGGCGAACTTGTAGGCATCGTTCTCCGGGTCGTTGTTGATGTCCCAGGAGTGCTGGCCGGTGACGATGTACTCACGTTCGGCGGGGCCGCCGGGATCTATGCAGGCGCGCAGGAAGCGCACCCCGACGAAACCGGGGTAGGGGCCGCCCGAATCCCACTCGGAGTCGAACATGTAGCTCATGTTGCGCGGCGCGGCGTACTGGTAACTCGAGTTACCGGCGAAGTACTCCCAGTAGGGCTGGGTGTCCGAGCTGCCGTCAATGGGCATGGGGAAGTTGACGGAGTCGTACTCGTCGGGGATGTAGTCGGAGGTTTTAGCCCAGGTGACGTTGTTGTAGAGGTCGCCGTCGCCGAAGGGCTCGCCGGAGCCTTGCCCGAGCTGGGTGCTGTTGCCGTCGAACTGGGCCAGGTCGTCGCCGGAGGAGATCCCTCCGCCGACGTCGCAGTCGAAGGCGAAGGCCATGTATGTGTCGGGGTCGAGCGGGGCCGTTCCCTTATAGCGCAGGAAGTAGTAGATGGTGAGCCACTCGTCGTGGCCCGGTGCGCTCCAGCCCATGGACTGGACGCAGACCTCGAGGCCGATCTGGATCTTCGAGCCCTCGTCGGTCATGTACCAGTGGCCGTCCTGGTCCGAGACGCGCGATGGAACGTTGGTGCGCCAGTACTCGCTCATCCAGCTGTAGTCGGTGCCCTCCTGCGGGCCGAAGGACGTGGGGAGCGGGTAGGGTGTGCCGGGGTCGGTGTTGTAGATGGGCGACTTCGGAGACCAGTCGAGCTCTTGCATCACGTGGTACACGTGGATGACGGTCTCCTGGTTGCCGAACCACGGCGAGCCGGTGTAGTTGTATTCAACGCCCGAACCGAGAGGCCACTCGCCGTTTGGCACCACGCTGTCCGAGCCGATGTTGGCGCAGTTGAACACCGTGTTGCCGAAGTTGCCTATGTTGTGGACGAAGGTCATGATGCGGAAGTTGCCGTCCGGTTCAACCTTGGTGAGCGAGCGGGCCGTCACACCGTTTGAACCGACCGCCACCACCCCCACGACGAAGGCCATCAGTGCCACGGCTGAAAGGCCGATTTTAAGTTTCAGCTTCACGGAGATTTCCTCCTTGCTGAGAACGGTGAATGTTTACGACAAAACCGGGTATGCCCTTGGCAAATCCGGGGTAGGTCGGGGCCGACGGTTCGACCCCGACCTTGGCAACCTAGAAGGATATGCTGCCGCCGACGCGGAGCTGGAAGGGTTCGTCGTAGACGTCCACGTCGTCCCACGGTCCGTTCTCGTCGCCGTAGAGATAGTAGAAAGTCGTCCAGTCGCGGTTACCACCTGTGCCCTCGTCGGGTCCCAGGTTACTCACGTTCCAGCGGTCGAAGATGTTGAGCGCCTCGACGAAGAGCTGGAACTGCATACCCCACATGTTTATGTTGTAGTTGACCTTGGCGTCCAGGGTCATGGACCAGGGCATGCGCTCGGAGTTTATCCTCTTCTGGCCGCCCTGCTCGGTGGGGGGTGAGTACGGCGTGCCGGATCCGAAGCTGAAGTTCAGGTTGGCGCCCCACGTGTCGGCGTCGCGGAAGTCGAGCATCAGGTTGACGGTGTGGGTCACGTCCCAGTCCAACAGGTTGGCTTCCAGCGGGAGGTTCCAGCCGTAGTACGAGTAGTCGTACCCCTGCCGCCAATCCGACGACAGGCCCCGGGCGATGGAGTAGGTGTAGGCTATCTTCGAGCTGAACCAGTCGGTCCAGGTGCCGTCCAGGACCAGTTCTACGCCGCGGACGTTGCCCCAGTCGGAGTTGGTCGTCCGGGTGTAGTTCCAGATGCCCAGGGGGTGATTGTAGCGGATGGTGTCGAGCTGCCCGGAGACGTCCTTGTAGAAACCGGTGACGTCGAGGAGCACCGATTTGGTGAACAGGTGCTGGATGCCGATTTCGTAGGAGATGGTCTTCTCAGGCTTCAGGTTCGGGTTCCCGAAGATCGGGTAGGCGCCGATCGGCTTCTCGTAGTTGCCCATGTAGAGGTAGCGGAAGGACGGCATCTGGAAGAAGTGCCCGTAGGAGAAGTGGAGCTTGTCGAACTCCGAGATCGGATGGGCCACGCCCAGACGCGGCGAGAGCTGGTACTTGGCCTCGGCGTCCACCCGGGGGATGTCCTGGAAGGTCTCGTTATCCGAATCGGGATCGGAGTCCTGGGAGTCCATCGGGTTTTCGGGGTAGTCGGTGTTGGGGTCGAAGTAGTCGAAGCGGAGACCCAGGTTGATGATCATCTCGGTGTATTCCATCTTGTCCTGTACGTACACCGCGCCCTGCCACGGGAAGACGTGGTATTTGTCGCCGTAGGTGTTGGAGGCCAGGGGCTGGCGCTGGAAGAGATCCACGTCGTAGTTCGTGTATTCCAGACCGGCCTTGATCAGGTTGTGCTCGTCAATCTCGGTGGTGAAGTCGCCCTTGCCGGTCCAGATCTGCTCCTTGCGGGTTTCCCAGATGCGCATGTCGCCCTTGGTGTAGAACCAGCCGCCGGGGCCGCCCTGGCGCCAGTCCGTGTCGTAGTCCTCCCACCACTTCATGTCGCCGATCTGGTGGTCGCCCCAGGCGTCGCCGTTTTCCCAGACCTGGATCTGCTCCCCGGGGTTGTTGGGATCGTTCTCCCAGTGCCAATCATCGTCGCCCCAGCGGACGCCGTAGTGGTTCCAGGAGTTGAAGTAGTTGGCGCGGAGTGTGTAGTAAGTTTTCTCGTTGATCATGTGCTTCCAAGTGCCGCTCACCTGATACGAGTCGCGCCAAAGGTGGTACATGTTGTCCAGCGTGTACTGGTACTGGACGTCGAAGAGCGGACGGTAGAGCTGGTTCAGGGAGCCGGAAAGGGTCAGGGACATGTCCTGGGAGAAGCTGAACCGCAGTTTGCTCTGGGCGTTGTACTCCCAGCGGGGGCGCGGCATGATCAACTGGGTTCCGGTCTCGGAGTAGTCGCCGGAGAGGAAAAAGGTCATGAAGTTGCCAATCGGGCCGCCGACGGACGCCTCGCCTTTCCAGAAGCGTCCCTGGCGGGTCCGGGTGGTCCAGGTGGTGGGTACGGAATCCCAGTCGGGCTGTCCGGTGGACTCCAGCACCTTCTGGGAGCCGAATTCCTTGGTGCTCTGGTAGAGCTCCTGCCGGAAGCGGACCATTCCCTCGTGCTCCTTGGTGCTGCCGGCCTTGGTGGTGATGTTGATCACGGCGGACTGGGCGTTGCCGTACTCGGCGGAGAAGGTCCCCGAGATGATGCTCATCTCGGCGATGGCGGAGTTGTTGACGTTGGTGGCGGCGTACCCGGTGACGGGATCCAGGATCGGCATGTCGTCCACCATGTAGGTGATCTCGGTGGCGCGGCCGCCGCGGACGTGCATGAATCCGTCGTCGTTGGTGACGCCCGCCTCGTTCTCCATCAGGTCGTAGAAGTTGTCCGCCGGGAGCTGCTCGATGTCCTCGGCGGTGATGTAGTCAATGGAGGTCGTCAGGCTGGGCTCGATCAGGCGGTGCTCGGCGTGGACCGTGATGGTCAGCACCTCCTCCGCCTCGGGGCGCTTCATATTGAAGTTGACGTTGCGCCGCATGTCGGTGAGGAAGGGAATCTCGACGTAGGTGAAGTCCATATACCCGGGAGCCGAGCAGGTCACGTTGTACTGTCCGGGTGGAACGTCACTCCGGGAGAAGTACCCGTCCTCGTCAGAGGTGGCGTGGATGTCCGTGCCCTCTACCCGGATCGTCGCGAAGGCGATGGGCATACCGCTTTCGTCGGCGACGATGCCGGAGATCTGCGCTGTGTTGCCGGCCAGGACGGGCGCGACAATTACCAGGCAGACGCAGAGGGCCAGGGCCGTCGTGTGCAATTTCATTAACAACCCTCCCTCGTCGTCAAGTTACGGGGTTCAGCGTGCCAAGTATCATCAGAAGAAGAAGTAAAGGATGATGCCTCTTGGGGACCCCCAATGATGCTCTCGGGCCCGACGGATGACCCCCAACCGGGGTAGTCGGTGCCTCTTTCTGGAGAGCCCTCGCGGTCTATGCAAGCATAGTTAACGTTAATACAGCCGAAAACCTGTGTCAAGTAAAAACCTGGCGCGCGGATGCCCCTCAAATAACACGTTCTCATCACGGAGACGCTGGACTGCGAACCCGGTATCTGGTAACATCCCCCGGGCCTCTTTCTCGTGAAGGGACGGTTTTGGCACTCGATTACACCGGACGCACCCACACCTGCGGGGGCATCTCGGCCGCGGACCTGGGGAAAACGGTCACCCTTTGCGGCTGGGTCCGCCACGTGCGCGACCTGGGCGGCATCGTCTTCATCCGCCTCTGGGACCGCTACGGCGAGAGCCAGGTCGTCGCCGACCCCGAGCACGCCCCCGAGGCCGGGCGGGTCGCCGCCGACTGCCACCTCGAGTACGTCGTGGTCCTGCGCGGCGCGGTCCGTCGTCGTCCCGCGGATCAGGTCCGACCCGACCAACCCACCGGTGAGGTCGAGGTTCTGGTGGACTCTCTCGAGGTGCTCTCTCCCGCCAAACCGCTCCCCTTCCCCATCGCCGACGACCCACTTGGGTCGGCGCCGGTGAACGAGGAACTCCGGCTCCGGCACCGATACCTGGACCTGCGCCGGGGCCCCATGGCCGAGATGCTCCGCTTCCGCCACCGCTTCATGCTGGCGATGCGCAACCGGCTCGCCGAGGCAGGTTTCCTCGAAATAGAGACCCCGGTGCTTACCCGGTCCACCCCCGAGGGCGCCCGGGATTTCCTCGTGCCCAGCCGCGTCTACCCAGGCTCCTTCTACGCCCTGCCCCAGAGCCCCCAGATGTACAAGCAGCTCCTCATGGTGGCCGGCGCGGACCGCTACTTCCAGATCGCGCGCTGCTTCCGCGACGAGGACGCCCGGTCCGACCGCCAGGTCGAATTCACCCAGCTCGACCTCGAGATGAGCTTCGCCGGCGTGGAGGAGGTGTTCGCCGTCACCGAGGGGCTCTTCGGCCACCTCTGGGCAGAACTCCTCGGGGTGGAGCTCCCCGTCCACTGGCCGAGGATGACCTACGCCGAGGCCCAGCAACGCTACGGTTCCGACAAGCCGGACACCCGCTTCGGCCTGGAGCTGGTCACCCTCTCGGAGGTCTTCCGCGACACGGAGCTCTCCTTTATAAAGGGGGCGCTCGACGGGGGCGGAGTAGTGCGCGGGATCCGCGTGCCCGGTCAGGCCGGGGCCAGCCGCAAAACCCTCGACGTCTGGGAGAACATCGCCAGGTCCGCCGGAGCGGGCGGCCTCGTCTGGGTCAAATGGCTCGAAGACGGCTCCTGGAACGCCAGCATTAAGAAGTACCTGACGGACGCGGCGGCCGGTGAGCTCATGAAATTGTGCGGCGCCGGGCCGGGTGACCTCCTCCTCCTGGCCGCCGGGCCCGCCGGTCGGGTCAACACCGCCCTCTCCCGCCTGCGCCTGGCCCTCGGCGACGAGCTGGGGCTCATCCCCCCCGGCCGCTGGGACGTGCTGTGGGTGGTCGAGTTCCCGCTCTTCGAGACCGACGACCAGGGGCGCCTCACCTCGAGCCACCACCCCTTCACCATGCCCCACCCCGACGATCTGGAGCGGCTCGAATCCGACCCGCTCTCGGTCCGCTCGGCCAGTTACGACATCGTCGTCAACGGGGTGGAGATAGCCTCGGGCAGCCCCCGGATTCACGACCACGAGGTCCAGCGCCGCGTGTTCCACACCCTGGGGCTCTCCGAGGAGGCGGTTCGGGAGCGGTTCGGCTTCTTCCTCGAGGGGCTGTCCTACGGCACGCCGCCCCACGCCGGCATCGCGCCGGGGCTGGACCGGCTCATCGCCCTCATGCTGGGGCGGGAGAACATCCGCGAGGTGATCCCCTTCCCCAAGACGCTGCGGGCCTACGACCCGCTCACCGACGCGCCCTCGGCCGTGGACCCGGCGCAGCTCGCCGAGCTCGGCCTCCGGCTGGAGGGCGGGACGAAAAAAATCGCCCGCGGAGGCGATGAGGGGACGCAATCGGGCTGACCTGGCCGATGACGGGGGTTCCGGGGATAGTTGGGCGCCCAAGAAAAAGAGGAGCCCCGGCGAGTCCGGTCGGCGAGGAGACAAGGGGTTTACACCCCTTGTTCCTGGTGGGCGCGATTCTTACGACTCCTCGCGCGCGTTCCATGGTCACACCCCGCTGCGGGTCTTTATTAGCCCGGAAAATGGCGCTCGTCAAGGGTCTCGCCCGTTTTTTACCATGCGGGTCCTCGCGATTCGGTTGACGCGGGACGCCCGGGCGTGCTATCCTTAGTTAACCGCTTAGGCGCCAGGTGGCGGTGTATGCTCGAGATTGACCGTAGACTCTGCGCGTACTGCGGGGGGTGTGTGGGGGTGTGTCCCACGATGGCCCTCCTCCTCGACGAGCTGACGCTGGTCGTGGACCAGGGGCTCTGCAACGGCTGCGGCATCTGCACCAAGCTCTGCCCGGTGGGGGCGCTCCGCCTGGTTGAAACGGCGGAGGCCGTTCGGTAACCTCAATGAAGAAATTTGAAAACAGTCAAGGGAAGGATATTATCCAAGAGACAGTTAAAAATGTTTTATCCCGAATAGTAGCGCCTGAAAATGCTAAGCAGAAAATCCGAGAATATTGGATACCTGCGTTTCTGAATGGCGAAAAGTACCTAGATAGACAAATAAAGGAGGCGTTAAGCGGAGTTGATTGGGATTGGCCAGAATTAATAGAATGGCTACAACGCTTTCGAAAAGAAAACGAATTTCCTTACATGTGGGAACCTTGTTTGCGCTACTTTGATAAAATACCAAGGATAAAAACATCTATAGAGGATTATCAGATAAAAAGGTGGTTTGAGGAGTCACCTGAAGAAATTAAAACTAAAGCAAACGATTTACCGTTAAATATTAAATATTATTATTTAAAACTTTTTCATAGTAATTATCCTCTAGCATATAACGAAGATGATTTTCCTAATCCTGAGCTAATACGCGAACTTGTTAAATGGAATATTGTACGTGAAGCCACAAAACCAGCTGATAGACTAGTTATTACGGATTATCATCTTGTCCAGAAGGTTTCAAAAACAGCAGGATTACGCGCTGTAGGGAAAAAAGAGGATTTGATAAATTGTTTAGTAGATTCTAGTAAGGAAATGGAATTATCAAAAATGCTCGATGACTTGGGCGTGCCATCTGGAGAAAACAATTATATTCCGAATCAAAGGAAAGAATTTTCAGTAGAAAATGCTTTTGAAAACGTTGGTTCGGTTGACTCCTCATATGACAGTGATGACGAAGTTGATATTGATTTGGATGATCCAAATTTACCTCTTTCTTTAGAGCTCGCTCTCTATAATTTATTGTCACATACACTTTCTATGAGTTGTTATACTGCTAGAGAAATTGAACAGGCTGTCAATTCAGGTTTCGTAAAAAAGATGCAAGTATTAGCTACTGATAATTCAACTTCTTACTGTCTTAAAAGGCAAAAAATCTATAAAATTGATGAGCTTAGAGAAAAAAGCCCACCTTGGTTTCCAGGTTGTAGGTGTTCTTTACTAGCTGAATTTTAATATAATACTCTGCGGGGATATTATGGCCTTCAGCCTCAAGCGCATCCGACCCCAGTGGCTGGCGAACCTGGCGAAGAACATCGTCAAGGTCCGGTTCCAGAAGGACTCGGCCCGCGGGCGCGAGGTCTACCCCGTCCTGGCCAGCTACAACATCACCAACCGCTGCGACATGCGCTGCGTCTACTGCGGCTACCCGAAGATGGACCGGCGGGAGCTGCCCACGGCGGACAAGCTGCGCGTCCTGGAAAAAATCCGCCCCGGCATCCCGGCCCTGGACATCTCCGGCGGCGAGCCTCTCATCCTCCCCGACATCGACGAGGTCATCCGCCGCGCCCACGCGCTCGGCTTCGCCCCGCTGGTCCTCAACACCAACCTCATGCAGATGCGCCGCCACGAGGTCCTGCTGGACTACGTGGACCAGCTCATCGTCTCGCTGGATTCCACGGTGCCGGAGATTTGGGACTCCATCGTCCGCGTCAAGGGCGCCTGCGACCGGGTGATGGGCAACCTTCGCCACTACGCGAAGGCCCAGGACGAAAAGGGCTTCCAAATCAACATCAACGCCGTGATTCTCCCCGACCATTTAGGCCAGGTGCTGCCGCTCCTGGACTTCGCCGCCGAAATCGGGGTCAGCTTCAACGCCGTGCCGCGGGTGGACGGCTTCGAGCCCAACCCGGAGCTCGTCGGCAACCCCGAGTACCGGGCGCTCATCGACGCGCTCATCCGCCGCAAAGAACAAGGCTACCCCGTCCTCAACACTACCCTCTACCTCGAGCGGGTGCGCGACTTCCTCCCTTACCGCTGCTACGCCACGGTCACCCCCAAGGTGGGGCCGCTGGGCCAGGTTTTCTACCCCTGCACGAAGATGCACTGGGTGGCGGGGAACCTGCTGGAGGAGCCGAGCCTGTGGGCCGTGCTGAAGCGGGCCTACCGCGAGGCGCCGCGGCACCACTGCGGCCGGTTGTGCTACATGAGCTGCTACATGGAGCCTATCCACTACCTCGAACACCCCATCAGCTTCCTCGCCGAGGGCCACCTCCGGCGGCTCATCGGCCGGCGCAACGGGGGGATGGCCGAGACGGCCTGAGTCGGTCGGTATCCTTCGAGAAAGTCCCGAGAGGGGCTTTTTTGTTGGTGGTGAAAGGGGGCGTACGATAAA
>DATKYS010000073.1 GCA_035528375.1 bacterium | reverse complement strand
GGGCGGTTTTTATTCTGAAACACCGACCCGCTCGCCAACGGAACCCCCCGTATCATAAAATTCCCTCGTTCGATTCATTCCCCGGAACGGCCTTGACCGACGCCGAACAATCGCTTTGGCGGGACGACCCCCGCGCCGGTTTCTGGTGGTCCCTGGCCGGCGTGGCGGTGCCCGCCGCCGTGTACCTCATGATACCCGCCCTGACCGCCGAGCTCGGGGTGCTGGGGATGGGCGCCATCTGGATGAGCGCGGCGGTGGGCTTCTACGTCATCCTGGCCCTCGTCCTCGGTCGGTTTTCGAAGCTCGCCGTACCCCGGGGCTCGCGTCTCCTGGTGGCCGTCCTGGCCGTGGTCCAAGCCATCGGCACCGGGCTCTTCTTCACCGCCCTCTCCCTGGCCGACCCCAACCTGGTCGCCTTCGCGGGCAACGCCACCCCGCTCTTCACCGTCATCGGCAGCCGGCTCATCTTCAGGGAGCGCTTCACGGCCGGGCAACTCCTGGGCGGCGCCCTCGTCGTCGCCGGAGCCCTGGTGATGACCTACACCGACGAGAGCGGCTCCGCGGCCGGCGTCCTGTTGATGGTCGCGGCGTCGCTCTTCTACGCCGTGCACACGCTCCTGGGGCGGCACCTGACCCGACGGGTGGACCCGCTGGCGCTGGGCTTCTGGCGGACGGGTCTCATGGCGGCGGGCTTCGTCGTCGCCGCTTTCGTCACGGGGAACCTCCGTATGCCCTCGTCGGGAGGGAGCTGGCTGATGCTCCTGGCCGGCGGCCTGATCGGCCCCGTGGTGAGCATCGTCACCTACTACCTGGCACTCGCCCGCTGGGACGCGGGGAAGGTGGACCTGGTCCGCTCCAGCATGTCGCTCTGGGTGCTGGTCTGGACCGTGTCCTTTACCGGCCGACTGCCGGGATGGGTCCAGCTCGCGGGCGGGGCGCTGACCCTCGTGGGGGTGGTGCTGCTGCTCGCCCGCCGGGAGAGGGGAACGGGCGGCGGGACCGCCGGGGATTTGCCGCTCCCGCAGCCGAACCGCCGAGGGTCGGACAGGTTTTGAATGGAAGCGCACTCGGCGCGTCTTCGGGAAGCCCTGTTTTCGAGGGGCTTTTTTTCGCCCCCACCCGAAGGCTCGGATGCCGAACGTTACTCCATCCGCTCCATTCCCGGCGGTGAAATAGATGCAGACTAAATTAGTCAATTTCACCGATTAGGATTGACGTTATTTGGCGAGTCAGGTACTTTAAAGACGTGTTAATTTCATTGAAATATCAAACGGGCCAAGAGGAGAAAGAATGACTCCGGAAAAAGAGGGGCAGGATCAGCGGATAGTGCTCACCCTCTGCATCTGCAGCTCATGCCCTAGTTGGGTCGAGTGCGGCGAGCGCGGCGGCTACTGCTCAGCGAACATCGGTCGGAGCAGGAAGATAAAAAAGGAGCGGGGCTGCATCTGCGGCGGGTGCCCGGTGGCGGAGAAGCTGGGGCTCGTGCGGGATTACTTCTGCACCCGCGGCTCCGAGAAGAAGCAGATGGGCCGGTAGGAAGTTAAGTGGGGGGTGAATCGAAGCGTTAACGGTTTCAAGGGTCTTTTTTTTACCTTTTTCCTGTCAGTTTTGGGGGAAAATTTCGTTTCGAATTGACACATAACGGCTTGCGGGGGTAAAATCCCATGCCGCACGCCGATTCAGCATGGACGCGGATGTGAACCCAGGAGCGCAGTTGCCCGAGCTCTACCGGATCAAGCGGGAAATCATCGAGGTCGGGCGGCGCATGTACGCCCGGGGGATGGTGGCCGCCAACGACGGCAACATCTCCGTGCGGCTCGACAACGGGCTCTTCGCCGTCTCCGTCGCCGGGGTGAGCAAGGGCTTCCTCACGCCCGACGACGTCGTCGTCGTGAACGAGTCCGGGCGGAAGATCGAGGGCGGCGGTAAACCCACCAGCGAGGCCAAGCTGCACCTCTTCGCCTACTCCCGGCGGCCCGACGTGGGCGCGGTCTGCCACGCACACCCCCCCTACGCCACCGCCTTCGCCGTCAGCGGGCGCGGGCTGCCGCCGAACATCCTCCCCGAAATCATCCTCGCCGTGGGCGGCGAAATTCCGCTCACCCCCTACGCCACGCCGTCCACGGAGGAGCTGGCCCGCTCCATCGAGGAGCACCTGGGCGGGGCCGACGCATTCCTTTTAGCCAACCACGGCGTCCTGACCCTGGGCGCGGACCTCACCCAGGCCTACCATCGCCTCGAGACGGTGGAGCACTACGCGAGGATAGCGTGGCTGGCGTTGTCGCTGGGCGGGGCGACGCCCTTGCCCGAGGGGGAGCTGGACCGGCTGTGGTGCATCTCGAAGGGCCTGGCGCCCGACTGCCGCGAGCCGGGCGGAGAATCGCCGGAGGAGTAAATCATGCCACGTCTTTTTGGAGTTCGTGCAGGTGTAGAATACACCGATACTTTTGTTAAAGGCGGTTTTGTAGCTATCGGTACTTCTAGACCTGACCTCTCACCGTATTATATGTATGACGTAACGCCTTATTTAATACCGGAGGATAAAGATGCTCTGCGGCGTGATTACACTGTTGCCCACAATGACTTGAGTGCTCGCGCCTGGTCTAATATCATCGGCTATTTCTGGCGTTTTGCCGTCGAGGCACAGAAAGGGGATATGGTCTTGGTGCCGGAGACGGAGACAGAAAGACTCCGTGTTGGTGAAATTGTCGGTGATTACTTCTATAAAGATGATGATTCCCGCTGTCCTCTGCCTCATCGTAGAAAAGTATCCTGGGAGTCACGGGTTCTTTTACGTTCTACGCTGCCGGTTTCCGTTCAAAATTCCCTGAGAACACCGAATATGATTTCTTACATCCTGGAAGAGGTTGACCCAGTCGCGCTGCGCGACAGCCTCCAAGACCCGGATAAAGCCACTCTTTTAGGGACGGAAAAGCCGAGCGAGGTTCAAACGCTGGACGGGCTCTACGAGGCGGTGCTGGACCGGATCCTGGAGCTCGACCCCGAGGACTTCGAGATTCTGGTAACCGCGCTTCTCTCGACCCTGGGCTTCGAGGCCCAGCACGTGGGCCGCACCGGCGACGGCGGCATAGACGCCGTGGGGACCCTGGACGTTTACGGCATGGCCCGGGTGGAACTAATGGTGCAGTGCAAGCGCTACAAGCGTGATTCACGCATCAATCCCAAGCAGGTGCGGGACTTCCGCGGGGCCGTCCCCCAGAACTCCCAGGCCTGCTTCATCACCACCGCCGGCTACGTGAAAAAAAGTTGGGAAGAGGCCACCCGGGAGGGTTATAAGAGGATCGGCCTCATCAACGGCCGCCAGCTCGTGGACATCCTCACCGAGAAGTACCATGATTTACCGACCGAGCTCAAAGACCGCCTGAATCTGCGCCTCGCCCTTTTCCCCGAATGACGGTTGTCCGGGGGGTGTGGATGCACGTAATACTGCCTTTTCTTTTACTGACCATTCTCGCGCCGGTGCTCGCCGACGTGGACGGGACGCCGGGGGAGGAGACCATGGCCGATAAGCCGCGGATCAGCGTCAACTTCATCTACAACTTCACCAGCTCCCTGGAGGACACCCGGCACTTCTACACCGACCTTCTGGGGATGGAGGAAATGGCGTACAAGCCGGAGTGGAACTACCTGTGCTACAAGTTCGGCGACCTGGAGTTCATGTTCTTCGGGGCCCAGGGGGAGCTCGCGCACCCGACGGAGTACGCCGACCAGCCGGGCTGGCCGGGCGGCACCCTGGAGACGACGAGCTGGTCGGTGCAGGTCCCCGAGTCGGACTTCGCCGAAACGGTGGGGCGGCTCAAGGCCGGAGGCGTCCCGACCTTCAGCGCGAAGCCCGAGTGGCGCGTAGACAGCTACTGGGGTTTCACCGTGAGGGATCCCAACGGCGTCACCGTCGAGGTTTACACCACCCCCCAGGATAAGCCGGTCTCGAAGGAGTGGACCGACTAGACCCCCGGCGCGTTCTCATTTTCGCAAGCAAGGAGTCGGGTTGTCGCCGAGACGCAAGTTCAAGAAGGTGCTCCTGTGCGGGGCGGGCGAGGCCGGGCGGATGATCGCCCGGGAAATCCTGCACAACGCGTCGTACCGCTACGTCTGCGTCGGCTTTCTGGACGACGACGAGGAGAAGGTCGGCTGGGAGATAGAGAGCGCGCCGATTCTCGGCCTCATTGACGAGCTGCCGCGTTTCGTCGCCGAGACCGGAGCCGAGGAGGTGCTCATCACCGTGCCGAGCGCCTCGGGCGCCCTGGTGCGCCGGGTTTCCCGGCTCTGCGACGAGGCCGACGTCCCCTTCCGCGTCCTGCCGAGCCTGTTCCAGGTCATCCACGGCGAGGCCGCCCTGACCCAGGTGCGCGAGGTGCGCCTGGAGGACCTCCTGCGTCGGGCGCCCATCGAACTCGACCTGGACCTGGTAAGCCGGTTCATCTCCGGCAAGACCGTCCTGGTCACCGGGGCCGGCGGCTCCATCGGCGAGGAAATCTGCTGCCAGGTCGCCACCTTCAACCCCGCCAAGCTCATCCTCCTGGGCCACGGCGAGAACTCCATCTTCGACACCTTTCACAACCTCTACCGCTGTAACCTTAACTGCGAGAAGGTGAGCGCCATCGTGGACCTGCGGGACAAGGCGCGGTTGGCCAGGGTTCTGGCGACGCACTCCCCGGAGATAATCTTCCACGCCGCCGCCCACAAGCACGTCCCGCTCATGGAAGAGAACCCCTGCGAGGCCTTCGCCAACAACGTGGGCTCCATGCTGGCGCTGGCCGAGCTGGCCCCGGCGCACGGCGTCAAACAGGTCGTCCTCATCTCCACGGACAAGGCGGTGGAGCCGTGCAACGCCATGGGGGCGTCCAAGGCGGTCTGCGAGGTGGTCGCCTACCTGGCCAACCGGGACAACCCCGACACGAGTTTCATCTCGGTCCGGTTCGGCAATGTGCTGGGGAGCCGGGGGAGCGTGCTGGAGCTGTTCCGGCGTCAGATCGAGCGGGGCGGCCCGGTCACCGTCACCGACGAGCGGATGGAGCGGTTCTTCATGACCATCCCCGAGGCGGTGGAGCTGGTGCTGCAGGCGGCCGCCGTGGGCCGCGGCGGAGAGATTTTCGTCCTCGACATGGGACAGCCGCTGCGCATCAAGGACCTGGCGAAGATGCTCATCGAGCTCTCCGGCTACACCCTGGACGAGATTCCGATAATGTACACGGGGTCGCGCCCCGGCGAGCGGCTCACCGAGCGCCTGTTCTCCGCCGCCGAGGAGCGCCTCCCCAGCCCCCACCCCCAGGTGCTGATCGCGCGCCACAACGGCATCTACCCCGAGCTGTGGGACGTCATCCGCCGGCTGCACGAGGCCGCCGTCGGGTTAAAGACCGACGAGTTGGCCGGCCTCGTGAAGCGCATCGTCCCCGATTCCACCTGGAAGCCCGCCGACACGGCCTTCTGACTCCGGCCCTTCGGTCGTCGAATAAACGCCGCCTCCGGGTCAGTTTGACCGTTTCATCCTAAGACTGATACTCCATTATGGAGTAAAACTCATCGGCGGCTGCGTCACCGGGTTGTGATGCCGGTCCGAAGCCGCTCGTGGAGGTGATCTATGTCCCAGACCGAGGTGCCCATACCCGAGCGCAAGCGCATCGCCCTCATCGCCCACGACAACCGCAAGCCCGACCTGGTCGCCTGGGCCCGTTTCAACCGGAGCGTTCTGGCCCGGCACACGCTCTACGGCACAGGGACCACCGGCCGCGTCATCGCGGAGGAGCTCGGACTCCCGGTGACCCGGTTCAAGAGCGGTCCCCTGGGCGGCGACCAACAGGTCGGGGCTCTCATCGCCGAGGGCGGCCTGGACTTCGTCATTTTCTTCTGGGACCCTCTCGAGCCGCACCCCCACGACGTGGACGTCAAGGCGCTGCTTCGCATCGCCGTGGTCTACAACGTGCCCATCGCCTGCAACCGCTCCAGCGCCGACTTCATGATTTCCTCCCCGCTGATGGACCGGGAGTACCACCGGCTGGTGATAGACTACGGGGAGCGGATAACCGAGGTCTGAGGGACGGTCTTGTGCTCGTATAGCCGCCCACCGGGCGGTTTTTCGTTTATCGGCGCTGGCGGGTACGGTATTTGCTAAGGCATAGAGTACCGAGTTTGGAAAGAGTGCATCCCACCGTAAAAAAAGGTCATCAACGTGGTTTTCCTCCTGGTTCACGACGATTGGGAAGCGAGCGGCCGGATGTGGCGGACCCCGCCCTGGCCGACCTTCGCGGTAGGCGGAGACGGGCTGTGGCCCGAAGAGCCTGTGTGGGTCACCGCAGACGTGACCGGTTTCCTCCGGCGCTGGCACGAGGAACGGGACCCGCGGAAGGTCGAGCTATGGGTCAGCGGAAGCACCCCCGGCGAGGATGTGTGCTATTTCACTTCGGAGGAGCCGAAGGGGTCGCGGACCCTGACCGAGGTGGAGGAGCCCGAGCCCTGGTGGGTGATGCGGGCCGTGTGGTAGCCGCGGTGGGACCGACCAAGGACGTCGGTCGGACCCGGAACGGATCAGCTCCGGGTGATTGAAGAGGGTCAATTTCTCATGTACTACTATTGCAAGGGGATGAGATGAAAAAGATAACAATAATCAATGTAGCGACGGCTGTCGTCTGCCTGATTGCTTCAATCGCCGCTGCGGGTGGAACCGCACTCCTGAACCAGCTCGGCTCGCCGGGATCCTGGGGCGTGACGTACGTTCAGTTCGGATCGGCCTACGACAGCTGGATCGCCGACGATTTCACTCCCGAGTTCGACTGCGTCGTGGAAAGTTTCAGTTGCCAGCTCACACGCGACAGGGGCGCGTCTTTGCCGTCCGGTGAGTTCGAGCTCCGGATCTACACCGAACGCCTCTCGGACAAACCGGTCTGGGAGATTTCCGTACCGGCGGATGATCTGGACATCATCGCCACGGGAGACCTGTTGAGTGCCCGAATCGTGTACCAGGTCTGTGTGGAGTTGGATCCCGACAACCGGTTCAACGCCTATTCGGGGACCACTTACTGGTTCGCCTGGCGGATGCTGGACGAGCGGGACTGTCGCAACCTGACGATCAACGCAGGTAAATCCAACGACTCGTGGGCCTGGCGGTACGAGGATGAATCGTGGTGCGAGATCGGCACCGACGCCGACGCCGCGTTCTGCCTGGTGGGCACGCAGCCCTCCGACGTGTATACGTCATCGTTCGGGTACATCAAGGCGCTGTTCCGGTAGTACGCCGACGTATCGAAAGACCGGCCCGGGGCCGGTCTTTTTTACCTTGAATTGTTTACTCTGTCGGGTAAGTGTAGTGGTCCCCTCTCCCTTTAAGGGAGAGGGTCAGGGTGAGGGTAAGGCGTGAAAACGGCGGGGACTAAAGTCCCCGCCCTACATTTAACATAGCGAAAATGGTCTCCCTCTCCCTGTGGGAGCGGCGCGCCGACGGGATTAAGGGTGAGGGCTGCCTTGTAAAAAAACGGGCGGACCTGAAGGTCCGCCCCTACATCATCGCAAAGGGTATCACCCCGACAGGCAGGCGTCGGCGGCCTCGAAGCCCCCGACGATGGACTGGTCCATGTGGAGGTACTCCCAGCGGGCGTAGCGCCCGGCCAGGTGCACCCCCCGACGGACCAGCTCGTCCCGCAGGGCCAGGCGGACCCTTTCGGCGGCCGTGGTCTGGAAGGAGTAGGTGTAGCGGAAGGCCCGGGCGTCCCGGGCGATTATTTCATCCTCCCCGCCGATGCGCCCGATTTTTACGAGGTCGGCGATGACCCGGGAGGTGAGGGCGTCGAGGTCCGGCCGCTCCGTGTGGATGTACGACACCTCGGCCACTACGGAGCCGCGCCCCGCGGGTACCATGTCCGGCGAATAATTCTCCGGGACGTGCAGGCGGTGGAAGGCGAGGCCCGGGTCGGGAAAATACTCCCAGTGCGAGTCGTCGTCGGGCCGGGGTTTTTTCAGGCCCAGATGGACGAAGGCGGTGCCGACGCAGGGCAGGTCACCAGCACCCTCGACCATCTCCGCGGGTAGGTCCGGGGCGATTTTCGCCAGCCGCGGCAGGGGTAGGGTGGACACCAGGGCGTGGTAGGGGTGGCGCTCGCCGTCGCCGGTCTCGACCCAACGCTCGCCGGTGTGGACGCGCTTTACGACGGTGCGCAGCCGGAGCTCGCCGGGGACGGTCTCGGCCATGCGGTGGGCCAGGGAGCCGATGCCGCCCGTGCGCGGGTAGTGGAAACCCGCGTTGGGCCCGCGCCTGGGGGTAAAGCCCAGGGAGACGAGCCAGAGGCCGCGGCGGGGGAATTTGGGCAAAAATTTCCGGGCCCACTCCGGATCCATCCCGTCCAGCGGGTAGCGCCAGAGCTTGGCGTTGTAGTCGGTGAAAAATTCCTTCGCCAGGACCTCGCCGTACTGGGCGCGGGCGATTTCGGTGAAGGTCGGCGAGGCGGGCTCGGTCCTCCCCGCGCGGCGCAGACCCGGCAGGTAGCGCCTCTTCAAGACGGGCGACCGGACGAATCCCTCCTGGATGGGATACGAGATGCGCTCGTCGCCGATGGTGATGCGTGCGCGGCGCGGTTGGCGGGTCCACTCGCCCCCGAGGAGCCGCTCGCAGAATTCCCGGCTGGCGGCCGAGCGGAAGAAGAGGACGTGGGGCCCCAAGTCGTAGCTGAAGCCGTCGTAGGTGACGGTCTGGGAGATGCCGCCCACGCGGTCGGCGGCTTCAAAAATAATCGCGCGCCCACCCAGGCGGTGGGCGGCGCCCAGTCCGGCCAGACCGGCCCCGATGACGATGACGGGCTTCATTTTTTTGAAAAAAAACCGCCCCTGTCGGTCGGTCGTCCGGCGACGGGCGGACCTACTTGGTTATCCCGGGGACTTTTATCTTGGAGAGAAGCCAGAACGCCACGCCGTAGAAGACGAAAAGCACCCCGGAGAAAATCCAGGAGAAGAGCGAGGGAAGCCACAGCAGGCCCACCGAGGCGGCCAGGACGGCGCACACCCCCAGCGCGGTCAGGAGCACCCGGGGGACCTTCCACCCGGCGCGTACCAGGCGCAGGGCGAAGTGGTCCGGCGAGCCCTGGAACACGGACCAACCGCGCCTGGAGCGGTGGAAGGAGACCAGGAGGACCTCGAAAATCACCGGGCTCATCACCGATACCGCCACCACGATCTCCTGCACGCTCCAGGGGTAGGCGTCGAAAATCCAGATGGCGAGGAAGATGCTGACCACGAACCCCAGCGGCAGGCTGCCGCCGTCGCCGAGGAATATGGAAGCCGGCGGCCGGTTGAAGACGAGGAATCCGCCGAGGAGCCCGGCCAGGATCAACGGCGCCACCGCCAGGTCAATGAGCGTGCCCGAGGACGACGGCGACTGGTACATCACGAAGAGGGCCAGGCAGATGAAGAAGCTCACCCCCGAGGCCAGGCCGTCCAGCACGTCTATCTGGTTGAAGCCGTTGCCCAGGACGACTATTCCGACGGCGCCCAGGATGATGAGTACGACGTCGGGGCGCGGGTCGAGCACGTGGACGAAGAGGGGGTAAAAGAGGGCGATGAGCGCCACCTCGAGCAGGAACTTCACCATCACCTTCACCGGGCGGAGGTCGTCGAAGGTGCCCAGGAAGGTCAGCGTCCCGGCCACCGCCGCCAGCAGCACCACCCACCAGGGCGCGCCGAAAAAAGCGAAGAGGAGGACGAGGAAGGGGATGAAGACGCCGACGCCCCCGAGGTAGGGCACCGGCTGGGTGTGGGTTTCGACGATGGGGTTGGGCTCGTTGTGGATTTTCCAGCGGCGGGCGACCGTCCGCGCGACGAGGACGCCGAGAAGCCCGGCGGCGAAGGAGACGGCGAATGTGACTGCCGGATGCAGGGTCGGGCTCTCCTTGACGGGCTCCCCGGTCCGGAAGAGCCCGGCAACTATACCTCAACGGCCGTGTCGTTTCAAGGTGTTCGGCGCCCGGCGGCGGTCCGCTAGTGGAGCTCCGCCAGGGTGAAGTCGTCGGTGTGGGGGATGCCGTCCACCTCGTACCCCACCGTGTAGATTCCCTCCTCGACCCCCTGGATCACGCCCGGGTAGGCGACGAAGCAGGTGCCCGGCGGCTCGACGACCACGGTCGCGCCGAGGATGGCCTTCTCGGGTTTCCAGACCTCCACATAGGGGTAGATCCACTCGACGGCCCGGGTATCCTGCTCGCCATCGTTCAAAAAGCCCTGGAACTCCACGGTGACGGTGTCACCCTCGACGGCTGCCACCGTGGTTTTCTCCCAGGTCAACGCCGTCACGTACCGGGGGTCGTAGTAGGTGGCCCAGACGGTGTCCCCGACGGCGTAGGCCGGGGCTGGCGTTTCCTCGACGGTGGCCTCCCCCTCGGTGGCCTCCCCGTCGGTTCTCTCCTCCTCGCAGGAGGCGAAGGCCAGACAGAGACCGAGGGCGATTAAAAGCGCGATGCAGTTTCTCACCAAAGTCCCTCCAAGAAAAAGGGCGGATGCACCGCCCGTCCGAAAAACTTCCCGACCCGGCTCAGACTTCCCAACTCGGCTCGGCGCTCACCACGCGGAAGAGGAGGCGGTGGGAGACGGGGTAGTCGCCGAAGTACTGGTTGACGAACTCCTGCATCTCGTGGTACTCCTCGCCCTCGGTGAAGTCGGCGAGGAGCTCGAGGTGGACGCGCGCGCCGTAGATGTGGCGCGGGTCCTTGGCCGGCCCCAAAACGACCAGGAGGCCCTTCTTGGTCTTCAACAGGTTCTCGTAGGTGTGCGGGGCCGCGACGAGGGCGCAGGCGATGGTGTCGTCGGCGTGCATCCGCGCCGAGTTCATGATGCAGACCTCGAGGCGGGCGTCCTGCGGGTCCCCCGTGGCCAGGAAGGCCGTCGCGTCGTCGCGGTTGACCAGGTAGCGGATTTTGTCGATGAGTTCCATGCCCGGCGCCCTCCCAGTTTCCATCTATTACTATCAAACCTGGGCCCGGAGTGCAAGGAAAAAATTACTCGGGACCCTTGAGGAAAATTGCATTTATCGCGGAGATGCCGGTGGTGGGGAGTCGGCAGAATAATTCGGTCCTTTTGGAATCTTCTCCCTTGACAAAGGGGTGAACATGGTGTAACTTACTGTCCGCCTGCGGGGGGAACCTCGAAGGCGAGGGCGCGAATAGCACGCGGGAGCGCATCGGTGCTCACCGAAAGCCCGAAGAAGGTGCTATGTTCTTTGAAAGTTGGTAGGTGGGCGAGGGGTTTTTGACCCCGAGCCCGAGTACCACTCGATCGTTCCGATGGTTTTGGTTTGGTGACGCGCCAGGTGGGCCTTCGGGCCCAAAATAATGACCCGAAGATAAGACGCGATGCGTCTTGTTTTTCACTTCGGAGAGTTTGATCCTGGCTCAGGACAAACGCTGGCGGCGTGCTTAAGCTTATGCAAGTCGAACGCGAACGGTTCCTTCGGGAACCTAGTAGAGTGGCGAACGGGTGAGTAACGCGTGGGTAACCTGCCCCGATCCTGGGGATAACTCTCGGAAACGGGAGCTAATACCGAATGCGGCAGCCGGTCGGATGACCGGCGGTCAAAGGTGGCCTCTGCTTGCATGCTACCGGGTCGGGAGGGGCCCGCGTCCCATTAGCTTGTTGGTGGGGTAACGGCTCACCAAGGCTGCGATGGGTAGCCGGCCTGAGAGGGTGTACGGCCACACTGGCACTGAGACAAGGGCCAGTCCCCTATGGGAGGCGCAGGCGGGAATAGTTCCCAATGGACGAAAGTCTGAGGACGCGACGCCGCGTGAGCGAAGAAGGCCTTCGGGTTGTAAAGCTCTGTCAGGAGGGAAGAAGGGGCGACGGGATAATACCCCGGCGCACTGACGGTACCTCCAGAGGAAGCCCCGGCTAAATACGTGCCAGCAGCCGCGGTAATACGTATGGGGCGAGCGTTGTCCGGAATCACTGGGCGTAAAGGGCGCGCAGGCGGTTAGGTAAGTCGGAGGTGAAATCCCCAGGCTCAACTTGGGAACTGCCTTCGATACTGCCTGGCTAGAGTGGCGGAGAGGAAAGCGGAACTCCTGGTGTAACGGTGGAATGTGTAGATATCAGGAGGAACACCGGTGGCGAAGGCGGCTTTCTGGACGCACACTGACGCTCAGGCGCGAAAGCGTGGGGAGCAAACAGGATTAGATACCCTGGTAGTCCACGCTGTAAACGATGGGCACTAGGTGTCGGGGGTATCGACCCCCCCGGTGCCGAAGTTAACGCATTAAGTGCCCCGCCTGGGGAGTACGGTCGCAAGACTGAAACTCAAAGGAATTGACGGGGACCCGCACAAGCGGTGGAGCATGTGGCTCAATTCGAAGCAACGCGAAGAACCTTACCTGGGTTTGACATGCACGGGAAATCGCTGGAAACAGCGCCCCTCTTCGGAGCCCGTGCACAGGTGCTGCATGGCTGTC
This sequence comes from bacterium, assembly GCA_035528375.1. Classification (NCBI taxonomy): domain Bacteria; species bacterium. The sequence goes on along the minus strand of DATKYS010000073.1, from coordinate 82,466 downwards.
GTCAGCTCGTGTCGTGAGATGTTGGGTTAAGTCCCGCAACGAGCGCAACCCTCGTCGTTAGTTGCCATCAGTTCGGCTGGGCACTCTAACGAGACTGCCGGTGACAAACCGGAGGAAGGTGGGGATGATGTCAAGTCCTCATGGCCCTTACACCCAGGGCTGCACACGTGCTACAATGGTCGGTACAAAGGGTAGCTAAGCCGCGAGGTGGAGCAAATCCCAGAAAGCCGGCCTCAGTTCGGATTGGAGTCTGCAACTCGACTCCATGAAGGAGGAATCGCTAGTAATCGCGGATCAGCATGCCGCGGTGAATACGTTCCCGGGTCTTGTACACACCGCCCGTCATATCACCCGAGTCGGGTGCACCCGAAGTCCGTCACCCAACCGTAAGGAGGGAGCGGCCGAAGGTGTGTTCGGTAAGGGGGGTAAAGTCGTAACAAGGTAGCCGTACCGGAAGGTGCGGCTGGATCACCTCCTTTCTAAGGTGAGGGGGCCGGTCGGAGGGGCTCTAACGAGTTCCTCAATAAACGGCCGGATTAGAGGAGTCCTCTAAAAACCCCTTTCCAGGTCGATCGCGTCACCCGCCCTTTTTGGGCGAATAAAGGCCGGAACCAAAAGACGGTCCCTACCAGCTTTCAAAGACCATAGCACCCAAAAGGCCGCCCACCAAGGGCGGCTTTTTTTATGAAGTTGTAATAAGATTATCTGTGTTACAATCTTTTTAGGGAGGAAAATCATGAAAATCTCGGCAGATGGTGATTTTACTGGAGTTTTCCATAATAACTTAACGAGATTAGTTAAACGTGCTACGGGAGTTGTTGCAGAAATTAGAGATTTAAAATTATTTTATCCTATACGAGAAAAGAGAAAGCATAAGGTATACTGCTCTTTTCGTGTAGTTTGTCGAAACTTCTTTGGGAGTAGAGAAGAGCGCGATAAATGGTTCAAGAAATCTCATCAATTAATAAAAGAAATTTTACATTTTGCAATTCCTGTTGAAAACGTAGCATTAAAGACTCCTGTGAAGAGCAGTATTGGACAAACAATAAAACAGGAGCCAGCATTCACCGGCAAATGGAAATTAACATATTTATCGAGAAAAAAGTTGACTTTTTTATTAAGAGTATATGAAAGGATATCTTGTAGAATTGATAACTCACATGATTATTCATTATTTAATGATGAATTTAAACAGAAACAATTAAGTTATATAGATTTTATTGTAGAATATAAGAGTTTTCGGTTCTGGTGGTGGTTATTACAAAGAAATAAATGGTTTAGAGTTATTAGATGGATATTTTTAGGTTTACTCAGTTCTTCACTGTTTGCTTTATTAGCTAGCATTATATGCTAATTGCTTAAAGGCCGAAACCGGAAGACGGTCCCTACCAGCTTTCAAAGACCATAGCACCGGTCGCAAATAAAGGCCGCCCGAAAGGGCGGCTTTTTTTTGTGAGCCATTATCGATGACGTAGGGGCCGACCGACGGCGCGCCGTTCAGGTCGGCCCGTTTTTTTAAGGTAGTCCTCACCCTTAATCCCTCTCCCACAGGGAGAGGGAGGCCGCTTTGCCCCCAGCCCTCGACCCGGCCCGTGCAACGTAAATTGCGATGATGTAGGGGCGACCCTCTGCGGTCGCCCGCGAATTGCGATGACGTAGGGGCGGGGCTCCGTCCCCGCCAGTTCCGCCCCCCTCCCCAGCCCTCCCTCCAAAGGGGGGAGGGGGAATAAAGCAGCCCTCGCCCCGGTCGTGTGTCCCGTGGCGGATGCCGCCCGGCGGTGCTATAATCGCCCCGGTCCCTGCCGGGATGGCGGAATGGGTAGACGCAGCGGACTTAAAATCCGCCGGGCGAAAGCCCGTGCCGGTTCGAGTCCGGCTCTCGGCACCAACCCGAACCTTCGACAGTTTTGGTGTCTTCGACAAAGTTTTTTTTACGGCCGACCCTTCATTCCGCGGAGAAAAAACCGTTTTCCGGCGCATTTTAAAAGGAATCGCACGTTCGAGCGGCGGATTGACCCGTTGACCCTCGGGGCGTTTGCCTCTATAATCACCCCGAACCACGTCCCGGGGCGCCACGAATGAATGAGGGTCCCAAGCCGCCGCGCGCCGTCCTGCGTACGCACAAGTTACTTCTATCTATTACCCTGAAACGGCGTCGCTCGCGGCGGTCGTGAACGAATTGACTAAACTCCCCCCGCGGAACCGGGGTCCAGCGCCCCGTGCTGGAGGATCGAGGAGCCCCAACAGCTCATTTTCGGACGGCGCACCTGGGAGAAAGCCCTGACCGTCGTCTGGCTCATCGCGACCATCGGCTTCTTCGCCTGGAGCATATTCGGCCAAGGTAAATTGGCGACCGTCTCCCTCGAAAGCGGCATCCTTCTTATATCCCTGAAGCTCGCCTGGTCCATCAACCAGAACGCCAGGATAAACCACTACGAGTTTTGGATACTCCAGACCCTGGACTTCAAGCTCAACGACCTCCGGCACGACCTGCGCCGTCAGCGGAAAAAGATTGACGCCCTCGAGGCGGAGCTGAATCGGATCGGGGCGGGTCGGCCGGCGGCGCCGGAAGAAAAGGATGCGCGGCCGAGCGAGGTCGAAGATTCCTGACACACATGTGACGCTCAACCCGGACGCGGATAAAAAAAAGGGGGCGATCCTTGAAGAAACTCCCGCTCGCCGATTCATCCAAGGCCGTCTTCCTCGAGGCCAACGGCTACGTCCCGGCGGACAAATCCCTCGAGCCGCGACAGCTCCTGGCGGCCCTCGTGGTCACCGAGAAGGAGCGGCTCACCGGTATGGGCCTCGATGTGAAGACGATGCTTGCAGGCGCGAAAAAGGCGCTGATTTCCGACGCGCCCGACCCCGCCCGCACCGGCGAAGTCCCGCTCTCCGACGAGACGCAGACCGTCGTGAAGGGCGCCGTCGAGCTGGCGACCCTCCAGCAGTCCAAGGCGGTGGAGAGTTACCATCTGACCGTGTCCCTCGTCCGCCGCGGCGGGAAGACCGTGCGCGACTTTCTGGCGAAAACCGGCGTCGAGCCCGACGGGTTCGCCGATCTGCTCACCGTGAATCCCGACGTCTGGGAGGCCCGGAAAGAATCGCTTCTCGACTCCATCGGCGAGGACTGGGTGCAGATGGCCGCCCAGGGAAAAATCGCACCTCGGGTGGGCCGCGAAAAGGACGTGGACCGTCTGGTCGAGATCCTCCTGCACAAGGAGAAGCGCGATCCCCTGCTCATCGGGCCTCCCGGGGTGGGCAAGAGCACCATCGTGGAGCAGCTCGCCCTGCGGCTGGCGGCCGGGGAGGTTCCCGAGCGCCTGCGGGGGCTGCGGCTGATCCACATCCACCCGGACCGCATGTTCGCCGGAATCAACGACCTGCCCTCCTTCACCGCCCGGGTCAACGAGCTGGAGGGCGAGGCCGCCGACGGCAAAACCCTCCTCTTCCTGGACGACATACACCGCTACGTCATAGACGAGAACGGCAACTTCAACCCGGCGCTGGCCAACGTGGTCAAGTCGCTTCTGGTCAACCCCCAGGTCACCGTCATCACCGCCACGCTGACGGAGCAGTACTACAACTACGTGGAGAGCGATCCGGCCCTGGGGCGGCGGTTCGCCCTGGTGCGCGTCAACGAGCCGGACGAAAAGACCGCGCTCAAGATGATGGAGAACACCGCCGCCGAGCTCGAGGCCTACCACGGGGTGAAGATAACCCGGGCGGCCCTCGAGGGGAGCGTCCGTCTCGCCGGCTCTTTCCTGCGCGAGCGCCGGTTCCCCGACGCCGTCATAGACGTCCTGGACCAGGCCTGCGCCCGGACATACCTCACCCGCGGCGGCAAGGACAACGAGCCCCAGGTCCGCCTGGCCCAGATCGAGGAGACCGTCACCGAGATGTCCGGCATCCACTCGCCGGGCATCACCGCCGACTTCCGCGAGAAGTACCGCCGCCTGGAGGAGTTCCTCCTCGATCGGGTCATTGGACAGGAGGACGCCGTCCGGAGAATCGCCGGCGTCATCCGCTACGCCAAGAGCAAGTTCGACCTCCACGCCTCGAGGCCGGACGGGGTGTTTCTGTTCATCGGCCCGGCGGGCAGCGGCAAGACCAAGATGGCCAAGTCCATCTCGGAGTTCTTCTTCGGCGAAGAGGGAGCCCTGTTGGACTTCCGCCTGGGACAGCTCGACCCCGAGAAGGAGCTGGCCCAGCTCGCCGGAACCGAGGGACCTACGCTGGTCAACTTCATCCACCAGCAGCCCAACTCCGTGGTGATGTTCGACAACATAGACCAGGCCCACCCCGACACCCGGGAGTGGGTCCGCAAGGTCATCTCCCAGGGGTGGAATCAGGACAGCTCCGGCAGCCGGGTCCACCTGGCCGACACCATCGTCATCCTGACCGCGCTTCGGGGAGCCTTCGTGGAGAGGGAAGCGGCCCTGGGCTACGCCGACTCGGGCGACTTCCTCTCCGATCCCACCAAGGTGCGCCTCGAGTTGGAGAAGGACCTCGGCGCCGACTTTTTGAACCACGTGGACGAGATCATCCTCTTCCGTCACCTCACCGAGGATGACTGCTTCAACATCCTCAAGGACAAGCTCCTGCCCCAGGCGCAGAAGCTCCTCCGGGCCCAGCGCATCTACCTGGACGTGACCGAACGCGCCCTCAAGTACATAGCCGACGAGGGGCACTCGAGCACCTTCGGCGCCAGCTACCTGAAGAACACCTTCCAGCGTCTGGTTCTGGTTCCCACGGCCACCAAGGTCGTGGAGGCCCCGACGGGCCGGCTCACCCACATCCGGGTCACCCTCCGGGGCGGCACCCTGGTGGTGAGCCGCGGCCGCAACTGAGCATGAGCTTCTTACACACCTTCATCCACCGCGGCATCTCGGTAAAGGTCGTCCCCCACAGCCACGGGGACATGCGCAACATCCGCCTCCCCTACTGGCTCATCACGCTGGGCGGACTCGTGGCCGTCGGCATCATCACCGGCCTGGTGATTCTGGGCGTGAGCTACGCCCAGAAGGTGGTGGACGAGAACCGGCTGGCGGAGCTGCACGAGCGGACGAAGACCCAGGACAAGCAGCTCGAGTACTTCGATCAGGAGATCGGGGACCTCCAGCGCTCCCTGGCCCAGCTCGAACAGAAGAAGGAGATGCTGATCGAGCTCCACCCCACGCTGTCCCTGGAACACCCCGACGTGCTCGAGGACCGCTTGGGTGCCTTCGAGTCCAGCCTCCCCCTGGAGGCCATCCAGTCGGGTGCCGAGTCGGGGAAAACGGCCATCGGGAGGCTCGTCGAGCGGGCCGGGGACCTGACCTCCACCCTGGGGGGCATCGAGCGGTTCCTGGACGCCGACGCCGCCCGGCAGCGCTTCACCCCCAGCGTCCGACCCGTGGACGGCGAGCACTGCTGGGTCACCGCCGGGTTCGGCAACCGGATGAGCGAGTTCACCGGCCGCAACTACTTCCACCGGGGGATAGACATCACCGCGCCGCCGGGGACGCCGGTCATCGCCCCGGCAGACGGGACGGTCACCTTCGCCGATCACGAGGGCAACTTCGGCCTGAAGCTCGTGATTGACCACGGGGGGTATTTCGAGACGGTGTACGCGCACCTCAGCCGGGTGTACGTCCATCCCGGCGACGAGGTGCGGCGGGGGGACGCCGTCGCCGCCGTGGGCACCACCGGTCGGACGCTGGGGCCCAAGCTGCACTACGAGGTGCTCAAGGGCGGCCGCAACCTGGACCCCGCCCGCTTCTTCCTCCCCGAAACCGGCATGGCCGCCGCCGGCGCCGGCGGTCAGGGGTGACGGCCGTCGCGGGTTCGCCGGGCCGGGCGTTCGATTGAGACGGTGGTTGTTGTGAAGTAGACGTAGGGGTGGACCTTCAGGTCCGCCCGTTTTTTTATCCATCGCCATACGCCTGAATGTAGGACGGGGATTTTAATCCCCGCCCCGCCGCTTTTTTATATACACGGCGGCCCGCAGAGGGGCCGCCCTACATCACGCCGGTTGCGATGCCGTAGGGCGGGGAATCCTTTCCCCGCCGTTTTTATTTGTAGAAAAAATCTCCCCTCGGGTTGACGCGGCCCTTTTGATGTGCTAAATTATTTGTTGTAGTTCCTAAGTACCATTCATGGAGGTTAAAAATGAGAAAGGCACTGTTACTCGCGGGGGGGGGGTGACAATCCTTTGGAGTAGTGGTTATCACGAGAATTTTACACGCGACATCTACATGACCGAAGTTGAGTAACCCGTCGGAGGTTGCTCGATTTTTTTAAGGAGGAAAAGAGATGAAACCCCTTGTCGTTATCGCCATTCTTGCCGCGGCGGCGGCCTTCGCCGGGGAGACGGTGTCCGTGGGTGAAATTGAGCCGCCCACGCAGTACAACGCCAAGTGGTATCTATTCCGGGAAAGCGAGGTCCGCTGCGACCGCGAGGGCCTGAACGTCTACGGCTCCAACGACTGCGCCTCTTTGTGGTACATGGGTCAGCCCATCAACCTCTCCGGCTATGACGGCGTCTTGATGAGTATCTCTTACTCTCAGAAAACCGCCGACGCGGGCGATAACTGCCAGCTATACCTCGACTACGACGACTACCACGACATCCTGGTACACACATTCGAGGACACCGACGGCCCTTACGGTAGTTTAGACCTCATGCTCGACGACTACTACGGCGTAAGAGACCTTAAAATCGTATTCGTGTGGCGCTCCAACCTGATCGGTGTGGACGAGGGCTTTCACCTGCATATCATCGAAATCCGCGGCGTCAATTGGGGCGAGGGCAAATACACCAACATTTTTACCTGGGACTCCCCCGACGACGTGACCGGCCATCAGTCCATTGACATGTCCGGCATGGTCGGGAACATGAGCTGCCTGGCCTTCGAGTACGGCACCAAGGTGGACCCCCAGGGTTGGTGGGCGATTGACAACGTGGAGGTCATCGCCGAGGGGAAGAGCATCCTGCCCCTGCAAGCTGGGGGCTACGGTGTCGAGGACTTCTCCAGCGGCGGCTGGTATCAGGACCTGCACGGTAGGCCCGGTGAGTGGGAGATAGACACCGACCACGTCACCGGGGACATGTCCGGCGAGAACTGGCAGTGCAACTCCGACGCCCACCCGGGCTCGCCGTACCGGGCCGAGACCCTCTCGCCCTGGTTTAGTGTTCAGGGGTTAGCGAACAAGGGCACCGTGTTCGACACCTGGTTTAGCCCGATGGATACCGGCGACTACGCGTCGTTCGGCTTCTATAAAGCCATTGGGGACCTCATATTTTTAGATGATTTTAAAGACCTTCACGACTGGTACATAGGCGAGAGCGGCGATGACGTCGCAGAGACCTCCTGGGGGGCCATCAAGGCGGGCTTCTAGCCGACACCGATTGGATAACGTAGGGGCGGGTGTCCACACCCGCCCGCGGGTGACCGTGGACGGTCGCCCCCTACGATTCGATTTCGCATCGTTCACGAACTTGAAGGCGGGCCTCTGCGCCCGCCATTTTTCTGCACAACGCCCCCCCGTTTTCCACACGACGCCCCCCCGGCCTGTTCTATTCCTCCTCCTCCTCTTCCGCCTCCACCGCCTCCTCCTCCACCAGAACCGCCACCGCGGAGAGGGCGTCCCCCTCCTTAAAGCGCATCAGCCGCACCCCCTGGGTGTTGCGCCCCATGACGGAGACCTCGCTGGCCGGGTAGCGGGTGACCATCCCGCCCTCGGAAATGAGCAGAAGCTCCTCGTCGCCCCCGATCAGGCGCGTCATGACCACCGGGCCGTTGCGCAGTGTGGTCTTGATGTTGATGACGCCGAGGCCGCCCCGGTTCTTCAGCGGGTACTCCTCCAGAGGCGTCCGTTTGCCGTAGCCGTTGGCGGTGGCGACCAGAATCTCGGAATATGTACCCCCGGCGGGGTCCACCACGGCCATGCCCACCACGGCGTCCTGGGGCTCGGTCAGGCGGATGCCGATCACACCCCCGGCGGCGCGCCCCATGGGGCGGGTCTGCACCTCGGCGAACCGGACGGCCCGGCCGTTGCGCGTGGCCAAAAGGACGTGCTGCCGGCCGTCGGTCAGCCTCACCCCTATCAGCCGATCGTCGGACCCCAGGCCGATGGCGATGATTCCGCCCTTGCGCGGGTTGGCGAAGGCGGAGAGCTCGGTCTTCTTCACCATCCCCCGGGCCGTGGCCATGACGAGGTAGTTTTCTTTGTCGTACAGGTCGCGGACCGGCACCACGGCCGTTATCTTCTCCCCCTCGTCGAGCTCGAGGAGGTTGACGATGGCGGTGCCCCGGGCCAGGCGCGAGGCCTCGGGTATCTGATAGATTTTCAGCCAGTAGCACCGCCCGTCGGTGGTGAAGCACAGCAGGTAGTCGTGGGTCCGGGCGATGAAGAGCTGCTCGACGAAGTCCTCCTCCTTGGTCTGGATGCCGGTGACCCCGACGCCGCCCCGACCCTGGGCCCGGTAGGTGTCGGGTTGCATCCGCTTGACGTAGCCTTCACGGGTGAGCGCCACCAGCGTGCTCTCGTCGGCGATGAGGTCGGTCGCTTCCATGTCGGTCAGGGAGCCCTCGACGATGCCCGTCCGACGGTCGTCCGAGTACTTTTTCGCCACCTCGGTGAGCTCCTCTTTGATGACGTTCTTGATTTTCTGCCGGTCGCCCAGGAGCTCTTCGAGGCGGGCGATGGTCCGGGTGAGCTCGTCGTAGGAGTCGGCGAGCTTTTTGTGCTCCAGGGCCACCAGCCGCGACAGGCGCATCTCGAGGATGGCCTTGGCCTGGGGCTCGGAAAGCGACCAGCCGCTCATCAGCCGGTTCTGCGCCGTGGCGGTGTCCGGGGAGGAGCGCAGGGTGGCCACGATGCGGTCCATGTCGCCCAGGGCGACCAGGAGGCCCTCGACGATGTGGGCCCGTCGCTTCGCCTGGTCCAGCTCGTACCGGCTCCGGCGTTCCACCACCTCGATCCGGTGCTCGACGAACCGGCCCAGGAGGTCCACGAGGCTCAGGTACTGGGGCTCGCCCGACACCAGCGCCAGGTTGATGACCCCGAAGGTGGTCTGGAGCTGGGTGTGCCGGTAGAGGTGGTTGAGGATTATCTCGGGATTCGCCTCTTTCTTCAGCTCCACCACGATGCGCACGCCCCGGCGGTCCGACTCGTCGCGCAGGTCGGCCACGCCGTCCACGGTTTTCGAGCGCACCAGGTCGGCTATCTGCTCCACGAGGCGGGACTTGTTCACCTGGTACGGTATTTCGGTGACGACGATGCGCGCCCTGCCTTTTTTGGGCTCCTCCACGGTCGTCCGGCCGCGCACGGTCAACTTCCCGCGCCCCGTGGCGTAGGCTTCGAGGAGCCCCTCACGGCCGAGGATGACACCGCCCGTCGGGAAATCCGGACCGGGAACGAGCTTCATCAACTCGCCGAGGCTCACCTCGGGGTCTTCGATGTAGCGCACGAGGGCCCGGCACACCTCGCCCAGGTTGTGCGGCGGCATGTGGCTCGCCATACCCACGGCGATGCCCGTGGAGCCGTTTATCAACAGGTTCGGGATGCGCGACGGCAGGACGACCGGTTCGGTGAGTGAGTTGTCGAAGTTGGGGACGAAGTCCACCGTGTCCGATTCGATGTCGGCGAGCATCTCCTCGGCCAGCTTACTCAGGCGCGCCTCCGTGTAGCGCATCGCCGCGGGAGGGTCGCCGTCCAGGGAGCCGAAGTTGCCCTGGGGGTCCACCAGGGGGTAGCGGCTGGTGAAGTCCTGGCCCAGGCCCACGAGGGTGTCGTAGAGCGCCTGGTCGCCGTGGGGGTGGAACTTGCCCATGGCCTCGCCGACGATGCGGGCCGCTTTGCGGTGCGGCTTGTTGGAGGCCAATCCCAGGCCCTGCATGGCGTAGATGAGGCGGCGGTGAACCGGCTTGAGGCCGTCGCGCACGTCGGGCAGGGCGCGGCCGACGATGACGCTCATCGCGTACGAGAGGTAGCTCCGGCGCATCTCCTCGTCTACGGAGACCTTCTGGATGGACTGTTCGCGCAGGGTCATGTTTGATGGGGTGGGTGAGGGGGGTACGTGGGTCTGTTTAAAGGGGGTATGATAACATTAACTCCCTTGAAGGTCAACGCTTTTCGCCGTTTTCAACCGGTCCGGTTTCTTGCGAAAAAAAAGGCGGTTTTTCCCCGGGACGCCATCACCCCCGGGGCGCATTTATTCCCGGGGGTGTGGTACAATACGTCTCCCGCCCCGCTCCAGAAGCTGGCGGGGATAATCCGCGGCGCTGACCTTAAGAAGGCTACTAACCCTAAATCGCGAAGCCTGGAGTGGTCACACCACAACCGGGAGGTACTGCGATGGTCATGCGCGCCATGCGCGAGAAGATGAAGCCCATTCTCTGGATCGCCATCATCGGCTTTCTGGGGACCATCGTTTTCGCCTGGGGCATGAGCTACAACAAGGGCGGCGGCTGCCAAAAGTCGCCCATGGTCCTCGTCGTCAACGGCGAGGAGGTTCCGTACTACGAGTACTACCAGCTCGCCGAGGGCCTCTTCCGCCGGTACGTGGCGAACGAGCGCTCCCGCATGGGCGATTTCTACGACCCGTCCGTGGAGCCCACGCTGCGCGATATGGCCGGCCAGGACGCCATCGAGCTCATAATCGAGGACTACGTCGTCCGGCAGAAGGCCACGGAGTGGGGCCTGGGCGTCACCGAGGAGGAGGTCAGCCAGACCATCGAGCAGGCGCCCTACTTCCGCACAGAGAACGGGGCCTTCGACCGCAACCTTTACGAGGCCTTCCTGCGCGATCAGGGCACCAACGACGATGAGTACCGGCGGACCCTCGGGCGCCAGCTCCTGGTGGAGAAGGTCCACTCCATCATCTTCGACGCGGTTTACGTCCCCGAGCCCATGGTGCGCGCCGAGTTCCTCGATTCGAACCAGTTCGCCTCCGCCGATTTCACCAAGATATCCTACGGCGACTTCGTGGGTGACATCGTTCTCGCCGAGGCCGAGACGCGCGCGTACTACGACGCCCACACCGACGAGTTCATGGCCCCGGCCCAGGCATGCGTGGACTACGTCGCCCTGGTTTTCGACGACCTCTACGCGCGGGTGGAGCTCACCGATGAAAACCTCCTGGCCTACTACGATCAGGTGAAGGAAGAGGAGACCTCCGCCGGCAGAATCCACGTGCGCCACATCCTCTTCGTCACCCCGCCCGACGCGGACGAAAAAACGGTCGAGGCGGCCCGGGCCAGGGCGGCCGCCGTCATCGAACGGTTGAACGGCGCGCCGTCGGGCGGGACCGATTTCGAAAAAATCTTCGACGAGTACTCCCAAACCCCCGGTCCGACCGACGCGCAGCCGGAAGTCGTCGCCGAGGACCTGGGCTTCTTCGGGCCCGGTGAGATGGTCCCCGAGTTCGAGGAGGCCGCCTACGCCCTCGAACCCGGCGCCACGAGCCCGGAGCCGGTGAGGACCGCGTACGGCTGGCACGTCATCCGCCGGGAGTCGGACGTGCCGACCTTCGAGGAGATGCGGGCCGAGCTGGAGAACCGCCTGCGGATGGACCAGGCGCTCAGCGCCATGGACAAGTTCCAGGGCACGCTTTCCCAGGCGCTCTCCGAGGGCAAGAGCCTGGAGCAGGCCGCGGCCCTCATCCCCGGCGTGGAGGTCCAGCGGGCGGGGCCCTTCGCCCAGGACGCCATCATCGTGGACGCGAAAATAGGCCGATTCAACCAGTTCCGCGACGCCGCCTTCAAGCTGGAACCGGGGCAGGTCTCCGGCATCCTCGCCCGCACCCACGAGGACCCCACCGACCCCGACGCGGCGTTCAAGCACGACTTCTACGTCTTGCGCGTGTTGGAGCGGACCTCGGAAAAACCCTACCCCTTCGAGGACGTCCGGGGCCGGGTGGAGGCCAAGGTGCTCAACCAGAAGGCGTGGGACATGGCGGAAAAACACGCGGGGGAGCTCGAGGCCCTGGCGAAGAACGTCGGTCTGGACCGCGCCGCCGGTGAATTGGGCGACCAGGTCGTCTCCGCCGATCAGATAACCCGGAACGGAAACATCCCCGGCCTGGGCACCGCCCCCGTGGCGGCCCGCACCGCCTTCGAGCTAAAGTCCGACGAGCTCTCGGGCGTGGTCCGCGACCGCGACGGTTTCTACATCGTCCGCGGAAAGAGCGTCTCCGAGCCCTCGCCCCTGGCTTACGGCAACCGCCTGGAGGGTCTGCGCGGGGACATGATCTCGGTCCTCAAGAACTCCTTCTACCGGGCCTGGGTGGATTCACTGGTCGCCCAGGCCGAGGTGGAGAACCACCTGGACGAGATTCTGGCCGAAATCGCCCAGCGTCACGCCGAGGCGGAACAGGCGGCTCAGGAGAAGGAAAAGGGTGGTGGTGGTGGTGGCGGCGGCGGCGGCTACGGCTATTAGCCCGACGGTCCGCGGGTAGATTAAATTTGGGGCGGGCTGCGGCCCGCCCTTATCTCCCTCCCCCCTCTGGGGGGAAGCTCGCTTACGGCTCGCCTACGGGTCGGGGAGAGGGGTTCGCCAGAAGTGGATTTGTCTTCCGATAACTGCCGGGTCCGCTTCGCACCCAGCCCCACGGGACACCTCCACGTGGGCCACGTGCGCACCGCCCTCTACAACTTCCTCCTCGCCCGGGGAACTGGGGGGACCTATATCCTGCGCATCGAGGACACGGACGTGGAGCGCTCGACGCCGGAGTCGCTCTCGGCGATTCTTGCGGCCCTGCGCTGGCTGGGGCTGGACTGGGACGAGGGCCCGGACGTGGGCGGCCCTTGCGCGCCCTACCTGCAGAGCGAGCGGTACGACTTCTACCGGGAGGCCGCGGAGAGGCTCCTGGAATCCGGCGCCGCCTACCCCTGCTTCTGCTCACCCGGGGAGCTGGACGCCGAGCGGGAGGAGGCGCACAGGCGGAAGGAGGCCTACCGCTACTCGGGCCGCTGTCGGGACCTCGACCGCGGGGAGGCCCGTCGCCGCATGGACGCCGGAGAGCCTTACGCCGTGCGCTTCGCCGTCCCGGAGGGAGATACCGCCTGGGTGGAACCGACCCAGCGCGGACGTGTTTCCTTCGCCGACGCGGACATCGAGGACTTCATCCTCTGGCGCCGGCCGTCGGTCGCGGAAGGGCACCCGCTCTACAACTTCACCGTCACCGTGGACGACGTCGCCATGCGCATAACCCATGTTCTGCGGGGTGACGACCACATCTCCAACACGCCGAAGCAGATTCTCATCTATCGGGCGCTGGGCCACGAGCCGCCGGTCTTCATCCACATGCCCATGATTCTGGGGCCGGACCGGCAGAAGCTCTCCAAGCGCCACGGGGCCACGTCGCTGGCCGAGTTCCGCCGCCTGGGCTACCTCCCCGAGGCTTTGGTGAACTACCTGGCGCTCCTGGGCTGGAACGAGGGCACGGAGCGGGAGCTCTACACGCTGGACGAGCTGACGGCCGCCTTCTCCACGGAGCGCATCTCCAACACCGCCGCCGTCTTCGATTACGACAAGTGCCGCTACGTCAACGGCGAGCATCTGCGGATGCTCCCCCCCGAGGAGCGCGCGCGCCGGGCGCTTCCCCTCCTCCACGAGGCCGGTGCGGTGCCGTTGTCCATGATAGAGGACGGGGACGGCTGGGAGCGCCTGGTGGAGATAATTGACCGCATCGGCGACCGGGCCAAGCTTCTCAGCGATTACGCCTTCTACGTGCGCCCGTTCTACCTCGCCCCAATGAAGGACTACGCTCCCGAGGCTGTGAAAAAGGTCCTGGGCAAAGAGGGCGCGTCCACACTCCTCACCGTAGCGAAGGGCATTTTCGAGAAGACGGACTTCGAGCACGACGCCCTGGAGGAGGCCTTCCGTAACCGGTCCGAGGAGCTGGGCGTGGGGCTGGGGAAGCTCATCCAGCCGGTCCGGGTGGCGCTCACCGGCGGAACGGTGGGCATCGGCCTCTTCGAGACCGTCGTCCTGGTGGGGCGGGAGGAGACCCTGGCGCGGATTGACGCCTGCCTCGGTTTCATCGGCGGGTAATTGCCGGATCGGACAGCCGACGGCCCCCGCGGGGTCTTTTTTTTGCGCCCGCTGCCGGTGTCGGAACGTCCCTTTGGGCGGGGTTGACAAGGTAAAGCAGCCGCGTTAGACTTGGCCCCGCTTACGGAACCTGGGGCGGATTAGCCGAAAAATATCAATAAATTACGCCCCGCAACCTCCACCTCGGCAACGCGCCGGTCTCTTAAAAAAAGGAGGCGACGTGTCCATTAACCTCACCCCCGACCAGGTCCTCCCCACCCTGAAGAAGTACATGCTGGCCGACGGTTACGGCGACCTGGTCTTCGATCTGGAGCGCTCCAAGGGCGCGATCATCTACGACAAGCTCCAAAACCGCGAGCTTCTCGACTTCTTCACCTGCTTCGCCAGCTCGCCCATCGGGTACAACCACCCAAAACTCACCGCGCCCGACATCCTGAAGAAGCTGGCCTGTGTGGCGGTGAACAAGCCGTCCAACTCCGACGTTTACACCACGGAGATGGCGGAGTTCGTGGCGACCTGGGCGCGCATCGCCATGCCCGATTACGCCAGGCACCTCTTCCTGGTCTCCGGCGGCGGTCTGGCGGTGGAGAACGCCCTGAAGGCCGCCTTCGATTACAAGACCAGGCGCAACCTGGAGGACGGCGTCTGGAGGGACGACGCCGAGGCCCAGGCCCACGAGAACGAGCTGGTCGTCATCCACTTCAAGCAGGCCTTCCACGGCCGCACCGGCTACACCATCTCGCTCACCAACACCGCCGACCCCCGCAAGTACAAGTACTACCCGAAGTTCGACTGGCCCCGCATCAATTCCCCCGGCATCAACTTCAGCCTCCCCGAGCCGGAGCGCTGGGAGCTCTGCGCCGAGCAGGAGGAGCAGGCGGTCGAGGAGATACGCACCGCCTTCGCCAAGCACCCCCACGGCGTCGCCGCGATAATCATCGAACCGATCCAGGCCGAGGGCGGGGACCGCCACTTCCGCTTCGAGTTCCACCGGAAACTCCGCGAGCTGGCCGACGAGGCCGACGCCATGCTCATCCACGACGAGGTCCAGACGGGCTTCGGCCTGACGGGGAAGTTCTGGGCCTCGGAGCACCTGGGCGTCCGACCGGACATCATCGTCTTCGGCAAGAAGAGCCAGGTGTGCGGAATCATGGCCGGGGAGAAGGTGGACCGCGTCAAGTACAACGTCTTCTCCGCCGAGGCGGCGCCCGATGGGACGGTCCCCGGATCGAGCCGCCTCAACTCCACCTTCGGCGGGAATCTGGTGGACATGGTCCGCTGCCAGGCGTACCTCGAGGTCATCGAGGAGGAACACCTGGTGGAGAACGCCGCCCGGGTCGGCGCGCACCTCCTCGAGGGGCTCCACTCGGCCATCGAGGGGACGGCCGCCACCGGGGCGCGGGGACTGGGCCTGATGATCGCCTTCGACCTCCCCACGGGCGAGGAGCGAGCCAGGGGCTGGCGGGCGATGTACGACCGCGGGCTCTTCGCCATCACCTGCGGGGCGCGCTCCATCCGCTTCCGACCGCCCCTGAACCTGACGGAGGCCCAGGCGGACCGGGGGCTGGAAATAGTCCGCCAGGCGCTAAAGTCGCTCTAAGAAAACCGGAGTGAGGGCTGGAGCTACCCCCTCTCCCTTTTAGGGAGAGGGTGGGGGTGAGGGTCGGAGTCGGGAACGTCAACGCGGCGGGGATAGGATTCCCCGCCCTACATCTACGAACGGCGGCGATTTGACGTAGGGGCGACCGTCCACGGTCGCCCGCGGTCCCCCTCTCCCCGTGGGAGACCTGCAAGGCACGGGCTTAAGGGTGAGGGCTACCTTAAAAAAACGGGCCGACCTGAACGGCGCGCCGTCGGTCGGCCCCTACGTCGGGACAAAATACAGTTCCCGCCCTCGTTGTGTTACCATCACCTGCGGGTGAGCCGCCCGCCGCCCCTCTCATTCATCACCCCGAGGTGCGCCGTGAAGTACGTCGGCTACGTCCTGGCCCTGGTGCTGATTTTCTTCGGCGTGATTTTCATCTGGAGCGCCTTCGGCCCCTACGCCAAGTATGTTTACACGCGGCTCTTCGGCGGAATCGGCACCCTCGGCATCGGCGTGGTGGTGCTGGCCCTGACCGCGCGCTGGGCCGCGAGGAAAAAACGTGAGGAGGCCGGCGAGGTAACCATCCACCAGCAGATTGACCTCACCGGCGACGTCCACATCGAGCGCCTGAAGTGCGAGAGCTGCGGGGCGGCCCTGGACAAGTCCAGCGTCACCGTAAAGGCCGGTGCCGTGCACGTGGACTGCCCCTACTGCGGCACCAGTTACGTCGTCGAGGAGGAGCCCAAGTGGTGATGGGGCTCCGCGTCGGGCTTGCATCCCGCGCCCCGTTCGACTCAATTACCGTTGCCCCTCGGCCTCGGACGCCGACGGGCCGAAGTAGCTCAGCAGGCCAGAGCTCCCGCCTTGTAAGCGGGTGGTCGTCGGTTCGAATCCGACCTTCGGCTCCATAACCCCCCCCACGCGATTGACCCTTGCTTTTACCCGGGTCCTTCGAGTATAATGCCCGGTCCGTGGCGGGGTTCCCGAGCGGCCAAAGGGAACAGACTGTAAATCTGTCGGTGTATGCCTTCGAAGGTTCGAATCCTTCCCCCGCCACCACCAGCGCGGGGCGCTGGACCCCGGTTCCGCGGGGAGAGGTTGGGTCAGTTCGAGGGCAACCGCCGCGAGCGACGCCGTTTTTCGAGTAACGGATAGAAGCACCAGCGCGGGGCGCTGGACCCCGGCTCCGCGGAGAGAGGCTGGGTTAATTCGAGGGCAACCACCGCGAGCGACGCCAGCGCAGCGCGCTGGACCGCTGTTCCGCGACGAGAGGTTCGTTAAATTCAAAAGCAAGCGCCGCGAGCGATGCGGTTTTTAACGATAATTACCGAAATTCATCGGGTATGTGGGCGCGGGAATAGCTCAATTGGTAGAGCATCAGCCTTCCAAGCTGAGGGTCGCGGGTTCGAGCCCCGTTTCCCGCTCCAGAAGTTGAGGGGGGAAATCCGCGGCGGTGAACCTTCGAAGGGTATGGCCCATCAATCGCGAGACAGGGAGTGGTCCCACCACCCCGCTCCAGAAGTTGAGGGGGAAAATCCGCGGGGATGAGGTTTCGAACGGCGTCAACTGTGAGCCGCGAGACAGGGAGTGGTCCCACCACCCCGCTCCATTAGTTGAGGGGGGAAATCCGCGGCGCTGACCCGAGAAGGTTATCAACCCTCAATCGCGAGGCCGGGAGTGGTCCCACCACCCCGGGGGGGGGTTGCACGGGCGCGAACGGCTTTAGTATAATCTCTGGCCGCCGGGGACGACCCCGGGATACCGACGGATATACCAAGCCCTCGTAGCTCAGTCGGTAGAGCACCTGCATGGTAAGCAGGTGGTCACCAGTTCAATTCTGGTCGAGGGCTCCATTATTGCGCCGGCCGGGACTTCGACCGGATGCAGCAACAGTCGGATACCGGCATGGTCTCAAACCGCGACATCATCGCTCTCGCATGCACCAAGTGCAAGCGGAAAAACTACACCCTGACGAAGAACAAAAAGAAGCACCAGGGCAAGCTGGAGCTTATAAAGTACTGCCCGTGGGACCGTGAGCGGACGGTTCACCGCGAGGCCAAACCCTAGCCCGCTCCAGGCCCCGCCGCGGGACGCGGTCAGCCGTTCGTGCGACGACCGCCGCGGGCTGTACCGGGTTGCCCGACTGACGCCGTAGTAATAGATAGGCCAGTAGCTCTAATGGTAGAGCGGCGGACTCCAAATCCGCAAGTTGGGGGTTCGAGTCCCTCCTGGCCTGCCACTCTAGACGCCGCCCACCGAGGCGGGTGTCCTCGCGCCCGAGAGAGATATGTTTGACAGGATAAAAAAGTTCATCCGCGAGACGAGGGTCGAGCTCTCCAAGGTCACCTGGCCCACGCGGCGGGAGGTCTTCTCCTCCACCCTGATCATCATCGCCATGAGCGCCTTTCTGGCCGTGCTCATCGGGGTGTTCGATTTCGGGATGTCCAAGCTCATAGACTGGATTCTGAGCCAACGCTGACCGATATGACCGACGAGGCCGAAAGACCGGTTGAGGGGGATACCGCGCTCGAGGCGACCGAAGAGGCCGCCGCCGAGACCGGTCCGCCCACGCACACCGCCGAGGGCAAGAAGCTCTTCTGGTACGCGGTTTACGTGTACTCGGGCCACGAGAAGAAGGTGCTGGGCAACCTCCGGCGCAGGATCGAGCTCTCCGACATCCCCCACCTCTTCGGGGAGGTCGTGGTGCCCTCGGAGGACGTGCTCGTCCAGCGTTCCGGTCGCAGCGCGAAGACTTCGCGCCCCTACTTCCCGGGCTACGTCATCTTCCAGATGGTCGGCCGGGACCACGAGCTGGAGAAGGCCGACGACCGCGACTTCATCGCGGTGACCAACCTGGTCATCAGCACGCCGGGCGTGCGTGGCTTCGTGGGCGGACGACGCGACCCCGCCCC
The DNA here is from genome assembly GCA_035528375.1 of bacterium. NCBI lineage: Bacteria > bacterium. The sequence goes on along the minus strand of DATKYS010000073.1, from coordinate 63,932 downwards.
CCTGGATTCGGAAGAGGTGGCGCGCGTCCTCCACACCGAGGAGTCGAAGACCGAGCGGATCAAGGATGTCCCATTCTCCCACGGCGACCAGGTGCGGATCACCGACGGGCCCTTCGCCAACTTCGACGGAATCGTCGAGGAGGTCATGGCGGACCGCCACAAGGTCCACGTCGCCGTCACGGTTTTCGGCCGGGCGACCCAGATCGAAATAGATATCGGCCATCTCGTAAAGACGTAGACGGGCCGTTGAAATTCACGGGGGGTGTGTCTGGCATCCCCCGGCCGCCGGGGACATCCCCGACGGGTCTCCGGGACGGTGTCTCTCGCGCCGCCGCCGGGGCAAACGGGCTCGGACCGCGGGGGACGCCCCGGGGTCGGGCCGAAACCTCAAGTGAAAAGGCATGGCTAAGAAAAAGGTTCTGGCGGTAATCAAGCTCCAGTGTCCCGCCGGCGCGGCCACTCCGGCGCCGCCGGTCGGACCGGCGTTGGGCCAGTACGGCATCAACATCGGCGAGTTCTGCAAGGCCTTCAACTCCCAGACCGCCGATCAGGCCGGCCTGGTGATCCCCGCGTTGATCACCATTTACGCCGACCGGAGCTTCACCTTCGAGCTCAAGACCCCCCCCGCGGCCGTCTTGATCAAAAAGTACGTGAAGCTGGCCAAGGGTTCGGGCGAGCCGAACCGCGAGAAGGTCGGCGCGCTCACCCAGGCCCAGCTGCGCAGGATCGCCGAGATCAAGATGCCCGACTCCAACTGCCACACCATCGAGGCCTGCATGGAGATGGTGGCGGGCACGGCGCGGTCCATGGGGGTCGAGATCGAGGGGTGATTGATCTACGGCCGCAGATAGCGCGTACGCCGCCCGGGCCGACAACGACGATTCCGCGGACCCGACCCTTCGGAGTCCGCTCTAGGAGATGGAATGCCCACCGGCAAGAGGATGCGGGAGATGAGCCAGAGGGTTCCCCGGGAACCTGTTCTGCTCAGGGACGCCCTGGTGCTGGTCAAGGAGATGGCGGTCGAGAAATTCGACGCCACCTGTGACATCGCGATCCGACTGGGCGTTGACCCGCGCAAAGCCGAGGAGAACATCCGCGGCTCCTGCCCGGCCCCGGCCGGGTTGGGACGCAAGGTCACGGTGCTGGCCTTCGTCGGCGGCGAGAAGCTGCAGGAGGCCAGGGACGCCGGCGCCGACATCATCGGCGACGATGAAATCATCGAGAAAATCCAGAACGGCTGGATCGAGTTCGACAAGGTGGTGGCCACGCCGGATCAGATGAAATCCCTGGCCAAGCTGGGGCGGATCCTCGGTCCGAAGAAGCTGATGCCTTCACCCAAAGACGGTACGGTGACCTTCGAGATAGACAAGGCCATCGCTCTTTTAAAAACCGGTCAGATCAACTTCCGCGTGGACAAGGCCGGCATAGTGCACGCCCAAGTCGGCAAGGTCTCCTTCGACGTGGACGCACTCGCCCGCAATGCGATGAGCCTGTTGGACACGCTCGTCCGCCTGCGGCCGGCCTCGGTCAAGGGCCGGTACATCAAGAGCATCCACGTCTCGAGCACCATGGGGCCCAGCGTCAAGGTCGATCCGAAAATCAGCGTGGAGGATATCCACGTTTGAGCAAGGAGTGCAGGTGACCCGCGAGGAGAAGAGAACCGTCGTTGCCGAGCTGACCGAGACCCTCTCGGCGGCCGACTGCGCCCTCTTCGTCAACATGATCGGCCAGACCGTGGCCGAGACGACGGAGCTCCGGCGGCGCGTGCGCGGCAGCGACTCCCGTTTGCGACAGGTCAAGAACACGCTGACCAAGTTAGCCCTGGGCTCGCTCGGGCGCGAGGCGGCCCTGCCCCTTTTGGACGGGCCCACGGCCTTGGCCACGACGACGCACCCCGTCGAGCTTTCCCGGGTGCTGGTCGGTTTCAACAAGGAATACGAGGACAAGCTGGAAATCCGGGGCGGCTGGCTTTTCGACAAGATACTCGATTTTCAGAGTGTCGTGGAGTTGTCGAAGTGCCCGCCCCTGCCCGAGATGCGCGCCAAAACCTTGGGGCTGTTCTTGGCGCCCATGGCGAGCTTCTTGAGCCTTTTGAACCAGGTTCCCGCTTCGTTCGTGCGCGTGCTCGCGGCAAAGGCCGCCCAGGAAGGGCCCTAGAGAAGAAGTTACGCCCCGGCTATCAAGTGCCGGACGGTGAAAGAATCTTTTGTTTTGCTAAGGAGCGAAAGATGAGCAAAGAGGAAATCAAAGAGGCCCTGGGTAAAATGACCGTCGTCGAGCTCGCCGAAATGGTAAAGGAGCTCGAGGAGGAGTGGGGCGTCACCGCCGCCGCTCCCGTCGCCGTGGCAGCCGCTTCGGGCGCCGCGGCCGGCGCGGCCGCCGAAGAGGAGGAGAAGACCGAGTTCAACGTCATCCTCTCCAGCTACGGCGATAAAAAGATCCAGGTCATCAAGGAGGTTCGGGCGATAACCGGCCTCGGTCTCCAGGCGGCCAAGGAGCTCGTGGAGAGCGCACCCTCGACCGTCAAGGAGGGTATCGAGAAGGAAGAGGCCGCCAAGATAAAGGAGCAGATCGAGGGCGCCGGGGGCATCGTCGAGATCAAGTAACGGTCGGAGGTCGGGCGCGTCCGGTTCTCCGGGCGCGCCTCATGGCCGTTGTATGCCTTATTTTTCAGCGCAACAGTTTGTAAAAACTTCACTTATCATTTCAGGCACAGATAATGCAAAAAATCTGGTCAAACGGACCAGATTTGTGTATAATACACCGCTTGTGCGGAAGGGGAACTCCGGCGCGGCCCGCGAGACTCCGGTGACACCCCGGCGCAAATACGGCTGATGGTATGACTGCGCCCGAAGGGAAAACATCGGCCGATGGGGCCCCTGCGACCGAAGGTAAAAGCGGGGCGATTGAGGTTTTATGCGTAACGGGGGATGGCCGACGAGCCATACCACCGCTTTGGGTAGAATCCATCGGGCTAAATAAATCCTGCCAGGCCCCGGGAAGTGCGACTTACGCCGCATCCGGGGCTCTGGGTTTGCGCCCGCCTTCCGCGCGCCTTCCTACAAGTCCATTCAGTTCGCGACCCTCACGCGTGCCCCACCAGTGGTTACAAACGACTTGGGAGAGCCCATGCCCGAGAAAACCCCGGCCCCTGCGACCGAAGGTAAATCTGCGGCCGAAGGTAAATCCGCGTCCGCAGAAATGTCCACGTCCGCAGGGTATCTGCGCCCGAAGGGAAAAGCTTTCTACGGTAAAAATGGGAAGTACCCACGGACCCACCGCACCTCCTACGCCAAGCTCCCCATCGCCATGGAGCTCCCCAACCTGTTGCAGGTGCAGCGTGACAGCTTCAACAACTTCCTGCAGCAGGGCGTCCCGGCGTCCAAACGCCTCCGTCAGGGCCTGCAGTACGCCTTCGAGCGGGTGTTCCCCATCGAGGACCCCTCGGGCGTTTTCCGCCTCGAATTCGTGCGCTACAAGCTCGACCTGCCCAAGTACGAGGTCGAGGAGTGCAAAGACCGGGACATGACCTACGGGGCTCCTTTGAAGGTCACCTTCCGCCTCGACGTGTACTCGGTTGACCGCAAGCACAAGGAGGACCGCCAGCTCATAGACAAGCGGGAGGAGACGCTGTACCTGGGCGAGTTGCCGATGATGACCGACTCGGGTACGTTCATCATCAACGGCGCGGAGCGGGTCGTGGTCAGCCAGCTCCACCGCTCGCCCGGAGTCTTCTTCAAGGAGGACCAGCAGCCCGGAGGCCGCAAGCTCTACTCTTCCCGGATCATCCCCGTCCGCGGCTCGTGGCTGGACTTTTCCATAGACGCCAACGACGTGATGTACCTCTCCATTGACCGCAAGCGCAAGATGCTCATCACCACGTTCCTGCGGGCGCTGGGGTATGCGTCGAACGCGGAGATATTGGCGATTTTCGCCTCGGGCAACCCCATCCCCGTCGGGGATAAGAAGCGGATCGTCGGCGGCGCCCTGGCCACCAAAATTTTCGACCCCCAATCCAAGAACCCCGACGACGTCCTGTTCGAGTACGGGACACGGATAGACGAAGAGGTCTACCAGACCCTGGTCGAGGTGGGAATCCGCCACGTCCGGCTGCTGCCCGATCTGGTGCCGATCACCGACAGCGCGCGGCTCCTGGGCGCCATCTCCCTCGAGGACGTCATAGACATGAGCTCCGGCGAGCTTCTGGTCGAGGCCGACCGGGAGATCACCCCGGAGATATTCACACAGCTCGCCGAGGCGGGCATCGAGGCGGTAAGGGTCATCCCCGAGCCCGACACCATCTGGTTCTCCGTCATCCGCAACACCCTGGAGAAGGACTCCATGCCCTCCAAGGTGGAGTCGGCCCTGCGTGTCTACACCCTGCTGCGTCCCGGGGAGCCGCCCAACACCGAGGCGGCGGTGAAGTTCTTCAACACTCTCTTCTTCAACGTGCGCCGCTACGATCTGGGCAACGTGGGTCGCAAGAAGCTCAACGACAAGCTGAAGATGAGCCTGCCCCTGGAGGAGCACCGCCTGGACCGGGACGACATCATCGAGACCTGCCGCTACCTGTTGAAGCTGCGGGGAGGCGACCCGGGCGCCTCCACGGACGACATTGACCACCTGGGGAACCGTATAGTGCTCAGCGTGGGCGAGCTCTTGGAGGACGTGTGCCACGTGGGCATCGCCCGCCTGGAGCGCGTCGCCCGCGACCGCATGGCCGTCCAGGAACCGGGCCGGTGCATGCCCTCGGATCTCATCAACTCCAAGCCGCTCACCGGGGCCATAAAGGAGTTCTTCGGCTCCTCGGCCCTGTCGCAGTTCATGGACCAGGTCAACCCGCTCTCCGAGCTGACCCACAAGAGGCGCGTTTCGGCACTGGGCCCCGGTGGTCTCTCGCGCGACCGCGCCACCTTCGAGGTGCGTGACGTCCACTACACCCACTACGGGCGGCTATGCCCCATCGAGACCCCGGAGGGGCCGAACATCGGCCTGATCAGCTCCCTTTCCACCTACGCCCGCATCAACTCCTTCGGCCTCATCGAGACCCCCTACCGACGAGTGGTGAACGGGAATGTAGGCGATGAGATAGAGTACCTCTCGGCGGACGAGGAGGAGAACCTGATCGTCGCCCAGGCCAACGTGGAGGTGGACGACGAGGGGCGGATCACGGACAACCTGGTCCTCGCCCGTTTCCAGAGCGAGTTCATCCGCGTCAAGCCCACCGAAGTCACCTACATGGACGTGAGCCCGAAGCAGGTGATCAGCATATCCACCTCCCTCATCCCCTTCCTGGAGCACGACGACGCCAACCGGGCCCTGATGGGCTCCAACATGCAGCGCCAGGCGGTGCCCCTCATGACCACCGAGTCTCCCCTGGTGGGCACCGGCGTGGAGGAGATTGCCGCCCGGGACTCGGGGGTCCTGATCATCGCCCGGCGGCCCGGCACCGTATTTTACGTCTCCGCCACCCGGATCGAGGTCGAGACCAAGGACGTGGACGAGTACACCGGCCTCTTCGAGCGCGATGTCTACGAACTGAAGCGCTACGTGCGCTCGAACCAGGACACCTGCATCAACCAGAAGCCCATCGTTTCCACGGGTCAGAAGGTGAAGGTGGGGGACGTGCTGGCCGACGGCCAGGCCACGGCCGGCGGTGAGCTGGCCCTGGGGTGCAACGTCCTGGTCGCCTTCATCCCCTGGTACGGTTACAACTACGAGGACGCCATCATCATCTCCGCGGAGCTGGTACAGGACGACAACTTCACCTCCATCCACATCGAGGAGTACGAGATAGAGTGCCGGGAGACCAACCTCGGCCGCGAGGAGATTACCGCGGACATCCCCAACGTCTCGGCCGACAGCCTGCGCAACCTGGACGAGGCGGGGATAATCCGCGTCGGCGCCAGCGTAAAGCCGGGCGACATCCTCGTCGGCAAGGTCGCTCCCAAGGGCGAGACCGAGCTGACCCCCGAGGAGAGCCTGTTGCGGGCCATCTTCGGCGAGAAGGCCAAGGACGTTCGCGACGCCTCCCTCAAGGCACCTCCCGGACTCGAGGGCAAGATAATCGGCGTCAAGACCTTCTCCCGAAAATCCAAAGAGCGCTCGGACCACCTCACCGAGAGCGAGCTCGACTCCATCGAGGACTACAAGCGGTACAAGGAGGAGGAGCTGGCGCGCCTGGAGAAGGAAGAGGGGTACGCCCTCAAGCGGCTTCTCGTCGAGAAGTGGCCCAAGATAAAGGCCACCGAGGCCCGCGCCAAGGCCCAGGACATCGTGGACGAGCTCATCGAGGTGGACGTTGACTTCGCCGAGCGCATCGTGGACACCCTGGACCGATACGAGGAGATGAAGGCCAGGGTGGACCTGCAAACCAAGATAAAGATTGACCGCATCGAGCGCGGCGACGAGCTTCCCCCTGGCATCTACTCCATCGTCAAGGTGTACGTGGCCCGCAAGAGCCGCCTCTCGGTGGGCGACAAGATGGCCGGGCGCCACGGAAACAAGGGCGTCGTCTCCATCGTCGTGCCCCAGGAGGACATGCCCTACATGCCCGACGGGACGCCCATTCAGATGGTGCTGAACCCCCTGGGCGTGCCGAGCCGGATGAACGTGGGACAGATTATGGAGACCCACCTCGGCTGGGCGTCGCGCGAGCTCGAGCGCTACGTGGCCACGCCCGTCTTCGAGGGGGCCACCGAGGAAGAGGTGAAGGAGTTGCTCCGGGAGGCCGGGCTGCCCGAGGACGGCAAGAGCGTCCTCTACGACGGCAAGACCGGGGAGCCCTTCGATTCCCCCGTCACCGTGGGCTACATGTACATGATGAAGCTCTCCCACCTGGCCGAGGAGAAAATCCACGCGCGGTCCATCGGCCCGTACTCCCTCGTCACCCAGCAGCCGCTGGGCGGCCGGGCGCAGATGGGCGGGCAGCGGTTCGGCGAGATGGAGGTCTGGGCCATCGAGGCCTACGGCGCCGCCCACACCCTGCGGGAGCTTCTCACCGTCAAGTCCGACGACGTGCCGGGCCGGTCGAAGATGTACGAGGCCATCGTCAAGGGCGAGAACACGCCGGAGCCCGGCATACCCGAGAGCTTCAACGTGCTGCGGCGCGAATTGATGGGGCTCTGCCTGGACATGCAGCTGGAGGAGTGACGGTTCCAAACCGCAAAGTTGACGTGGTACTCAACCTGACGAAAATGTTTTTAATCGCCTGACGAGCCAGAAGAGGGATTGATGAGCTACACGGCCATATCGCCCTTTCAACCGGCGAAGACGAACCGTTTCAACAAGATCCGCATCACCATGGCCTCGCCGGAGACCATCCGCTCCTGGTCCAACGGAGAGGTGAAGAAGGCGGAGACCATCAACTACCGCACCCTGCGCGCGGAGAAGGACGGTCTCTTCTGCGAGCGCATCTTCGGGCCCACCCGCGACTGGGAGTGCTTCTGCGGCAAGTACAAGCGGGTGAAGAACAAGGGGGTCATCTGCGACCGCTGCGGCGTCGAGGTGACGCTGGCCAAGGTCCGGCGGGAGCGGCTGGGGCACATCGAGCTCGAGGTGCCGGTGGCCCACATCTGGTACGTCAAGGGCACCCCGAGCCGGGTGGCCACGCTCTTGAACATCTCCACCCGGGACCTGGAGCGGGTGCTCTACTACGAGAGCTACATCGTCACCGACCCGGGCTCGACGCCCCTTTCGTACAAGCAACTTCTGACCGAGGAGCAGTACCAGAAAGCGCGGGCGGCCTTCAGCTACGACTTCGAGGCCGACATGGGGGCCGGGGTCATCCGGGAAATGCTCACCGCCATAGACCTCGAGGACCTGGTGACCGACCTCAGGGCTGAGCTGGAGGCGGCTTCCTCGAAGCAGGCGAGGCACAGCATCCTCAAGCGGCTGGGCATCGCCGAGGCCTTCCGCAAGAGCGGCAACCGGCCCGAGTGGATGATCCTCGACGTCATCCCGGTGATTCCGCCCGAGCTGCGGCCCCTGGTCCCCCTGGACGGGGGGCGCTTCGCCACCAGCGACCTGAACGACCTCTACCGCTCGGTGATCCACCGCAACAACCGTCTGCGTCGCCTGAAGGAGCTGTCGGCTCCGGCGGTCATCCTGCGCAACGAGAAGCGGATGCTGCAGGAAGCCGTGGACGCGCTCTTCGACAACGGCCGTCGCGGGCGCGCCGTGCGCGGCTCCGGCAACCGGCCCCTCAAGTCCCTCTCCCACACGGTCAAGGGCAAGATGGGCCGGTTCCGCCAGAACCTCTTGGGCAAGCGGGTGGACTACTCAGGCCGCTCGGTGATCGTGGTCGGCCCGGAGCTCAAACTCCACCAGTGCGGCATCCCCAAGCGTATGGCCCTGGAGCTCTTCCGCCCCTTCGTCATCATGCGCCTCGAGCAGGCGGGTATCGTCCACACCGTCAAGAGCGCCCGAAAGCTCCTGGACCAAGTCTCGCCCGAGGTGTGGGACATCCTGGAGGAGATCATCCAGGACCACCCGGTGATGCTCAACCGCGCGCCGACCCTGCACCGCCTCGGCATCCAGTCCTTCCAGCCGGTGCTGGTCGAGGGGGAGGCCATCCGCATCCACCCCCTGGTTTGCACCGCGTTCAACGCCGACTTCGACGGCGACCAGATGGCGGTCCACGTGCCGCTCTCCGTGGAAAGCCAGCTCGAGTCGCGCCTGTTGATGCTCGCCACGCACAACATCCTCTCCCCGGCCAACGGCTCGGCCTTGGCCACGCCTACCAAGGACATGGTCCTGGGCGTGTATTACATGACGAAGCCGAAGCTGGAACGCACCCCGCCGGAGAAGTGCCGCCGATTCCCGAACATAGACGCGGTCAGGCTCGGCTACGACCTGGGAATGCTGGACCTCCACGAGGACGTTCTGGTCCGGCGCGACCCCGACTGGCAGGTTCTCCCGGAGGACCTCTCGGGCGAGGGCCGAGTCTACACCACCGTGGGCATCGTGCTCTTCAACCAGCTCCTGCCGCCCCGGATGCGCTGGGAGTCGCAGCTGATGAAGAAGAGCGCCGTAACGAAGCTCGTCGGCGAATGCTACAAGCATTACGGCGAGGACCTGACCGTCGAGCTGCTGGACAACCTCAAGTGGGCCGGATTCCGGTTCGCCACCCAGTCGGGTCTCACCGTGGGGATTGACGACATGGTCATCCCCGAAGAGAAGCCCGTCATCATTCACAAGACCGAGGAGGCGGTGAAGCGGGTGACCCGGGACTACAAAAGGGGCGAGATTTCAAACGGTGAACGCTACAACATGGTCATTGACGCCTGGACCGACGCCACGGACCACGTTGCCGACCAGATGTTCCTCACCCTGTCGCGGAACCACGGGGGCTACAACCCCATCTTCATGATGGCCGACTCGGGGGCGCGGGGCAGTCGCCAGCAGATACGACAGCTAGCCGGGATGCGCGGCCTGATGGCCAAACCCCAGAAGAAGGTCACCGGCTCCATCGGCGAGATCATCGAGGAGCCGATTCTGGCCAACTTCCGCGACGGCCTGTCGGTTCTGGAGTACTTCATCTCCACCCACGGCGCCCGGAAAGGGCTGGCCGACACGGCCCTGAAGACCGCCGACGCCGGCTACCTCACCCGCCGGCTGGTGGACGTGGCCCAGGACACCATCGTCACCCTCCACGACTGCGAGACGATCCGGGGGATAGACATCGAGGCCCTCCACGAGGGCGACGAAATCATCGAGCCCCTGTCGGACCGCATCCTCGGGCGGGTGGTGCTCGACGACATCTACCACCCGGTGACCAACGAGGTCCTCGCGCACTCCGGCGAGCTGATCGGCGAGGAAAAATCGCTCATCATCGAGGATTCCGGCTTGGAGCGCGTGAAGATTCGTTCGGTGTTGACCTGCGAGGCGGAGCACGGGGTGTGCGCCCTGTGCTACGGGGCGAACCTGGCCACGGGTAAGCTGGTGGACATCGGGGAGGCGGTGGGCGTCATCTCCGCCCAGAGCATCGGCGAGCCGGGCACCCAGCTCACCCTGCGCACCTTCCACATCGGCGGCACCGCGAGTCGGATCATCCAGCAGACCCACGCCGAGGCTCGCCGCCCCGGCCGCGTCGAGCTGCACAACCTGGACACCATCGTCAACCAGGAGGGCCACCGCCTGGCCAACAGCCGCAACGGCCACATCGTCCTCTACGACGACGAGGGCAACGAGCTCATAAAGTACGACGTGCCCTACGGGGCCGAGGTCCGGGCCGGGCACGACCAGAAAGTCAAGCGGGGTGACATCCTCCTGGCCTGGGAGCCTTACACCAGCCCGATTCTTTCCACCATCGAGGGTATGGTGGAGTTCGTGGACATCCTGGACGGCGTGACCATGGCCGAGGAGCTCGACGAGTCCTCGGAACGCATCCAGCGCGTCATCACCGAATACAAGGACAAGAAGCTCCACCCCCAGATTTTAGTCCACGGCGAGAATGACAAGGAGGAGGTTTACTCGGTGCCCATCGGCGCCTACCTCCTGTCCCACCACGACGAGGAGGTCAAGGCCGGCGACGTGCTGGCCAAGATCCCGCTGGAGTGGGGCAAGACCTCGGACATCACCGGCGGCCTGCCCCGGGTCGTCGAGCTCCTCGAGGCCCGCAAGCCCAAGAATCCCGCCACCATCACCGAGATAGACGGCCGCGTCTCCTTCGGCCAGCCCAAGAAGGGCAAGCGTTCGATCAAGGTTGCCAACGAGGTTGAAGAGCGGGAGTACCTCGTGCCCTTCGGCAAACACGTCATCGTTTTCGAGGGTGACGAGGTTCAGGCCGGCGATCCCCTGACCGAGGGGGACATCAACCCCCACGACCTTTTGGCGGTGAAGGGCTCGACCATCGTGCAGGAGTACCTGGTCAACCAGATCCAGGAGGTTTACCGGCTCCAGGGAGTCTCCATCAACGACAAGCACATGGAGGTCATCGTCCGCAAGATGCTCCGCCGGGTGCAGATAGACGACATCGGTGACACGCGCTTCCTTCCGGGCGAGCTGGTGGACCGCCACGCCTACCGGGACGAGAACCGGGCCGTCATCGAGGAGGGGGGGAGACCGGCCACCGCCCATCCCGTGCTTCAGGGAATCACCAAGGCCAGCCTGTCCACGGTGAGCTTCCTGTCGGCCTCCAGCTTCCAGGACACGACCCGCGTCCTGGCCGAGGCCGCCGTGGCGGGTAAGCGGGACTTCCTCCGCGGTCTGAAGGAGAACGTGCTCGTGGGGCGGCTGATTCCCGCCGGCACCGGCCTGCACTCCGAGGCAGTCTACGAAACCGCGGCGGAGGTCAAGTACACCGCCGAGCCGCAGGAAGAGGTGGAGAAGGCGCCCGGAGGAACGGCCCTCCAATTCGAGGTTTTCGACGGGTCCGCCGATGAGCCCGACGAGGAGGAGACCGAAGTCGAAAAGGAGGAGGGCGAACCGGTGATTCCCGAAGAGGAGCTCGAGGAGCACGATTAAATTGCGCGGGCCCGGGGATTGGATGGGCGTCTGATTTGACTTTTTCTCCACCGAAAAGGTGGCCTGGGATTAGCCGACCGCGGGCCGGGGGACGGGATGGCTGAATACCGCGTGCTCCGGGCCGAGTTCGTCACGAGCGCGGCCTCGCCGGACGGCCTCCCGGAACCCGTGGTGCCGGAAATAGCGCTCCTCGGTCGCTCCAACGTGGGCAAGTCCAGCCTCATCAACAACCTCGTGGGCCGGAAGCGTCTGGCCTACACCAGCTCCACGCCGGGCAAGACCCGGCTTTTGAATTTCTACCAGGTCCAGTTGCGCACGGGGCGGGGCTTTACCGACCTGCGCCTGGTGGATACGCCGGGCTACGGCTACGCTCGGGCGCCGAAGTCCGAAGAGGAGCGCTTCGACGAGCTGGCGTGCGCCATTCTGGCCGCCTCCCGGCCGTCACGCGCCGGCGCGGTGCAGATCGTTGACGCCCGCCACCCCGGTCTGGAGAGCGACGTCGCCGCCCGGGAGTGGCTGGGAGCCCTGGGGGTTCCCGCCGTCGTGGCGGCGACCAAGGCCGACAAGCTTTCCCGCAACCGCCTCCGGCAAGCCCTGGCCGAACACCGCCGCGCGCTCGGGGAGATGCCCATCCCCTTCTCGGCGGTTACCGGCGCAGGGCGCCAGGAGCTGTGGTCGGCGGTCCTCGAGATGCTCCGGCGCCACGGGGGGCTTGACTGAGAGCTCGGGAAGTGCTACATTGAACGGGCTTTCCACAACCTGCTCGCCCCCGATGGGGGTGAAGGGTGGTGTTAGTCATGCCCAAAGCGTTTTGGACCGTTCTCTTCGGGCTCGCCCTCGCCGGGGCGACGTCGGCCGGGTTCACGGCCATCCTCCAGGAGGATATCACCGAGGATACCGTCTGGGACATCTCCGGTTCCCCGTACGTGGTCTACGGCAACCTGTACGTCACCAACGGGGCCACGCTGCGCATCGAGGACGGCGTCACCGTGCGCTTCGACAAGGTGAGCCACGACGGCGGCCGCTGGGACGGCGCCGAGATCATCGTCATCCACGGCTCTCTGATCGCCGAGGGAACCCCCGGCTGGCCCATCGTCTTCACCTCAAACGAACAGATACCGTTCCCCGGTGACTGGGGCGCCATCGTGGTCGAGGGCGACAACCCGGTGATTTTAGAGAACTGCCGCCTCGAATACGCCAAAGAGGGCCTCCTTCTGTGGAATATGACCGTCAGCTCCTCCATGTCGTCGTCCATAACCGGGCTCGAGATAACCAACTGCTCGGTCCACGGCATCGGCATCGTGGGCGGCACCCCGCCGGACATCTTCGGCTGCACCATCGTGGGCAACGGCTCCGGGCTGCCCTACCAGGGCGGGATCAACCTCATGGACTGCGCGGCCACCATCAACCAGAACAACCTCTTCGACAACTACCCCTACAACCTGGTGAACGATTCCATCTACAACATTGACGCCACCGAGAACTGGTGGGATTCCGTGGACGAGATGGAGATTGCCCAGAATATCTTCGACTACCACGACCGCAGCGTCCTGGGCGAGGTGGATTTCGTCCCCTTCCTGACCGAGCCCGCGGGGGACGGCGGCGGCGTGGCCTGGCAGACCTGGGGCCTCATCAAGTCCGCCTACGAGGATTACTGATCCGCGCTTTAAGGATGTTTAAGGCGGTCCACCGGGCCGCCTTTTTCCGCGAAAAAAACCGCAGTCGCATTCGACGCCTTTTTAAGGCGGTCCACCGGGTCGCCCTTTTGGGCTCTTGACAGCCGGCACCGGTCCCGCTACCATACCCTCTGCGGATAAGGAGGACCCTTGCGCTCACGTTGGTCCATAGTGGTCGCGGCGTCGGTGCTTCTGGCGGCACTCTGCGCGTGCGAGTCGGAGGAGCCGGAGACGGAGCGGACGACGGACACGGTCGAACCGGTCCTCGAGTTCAGCACCATGTACCTCCAGTCGGCCTCCGCCCTCCTCCGGGAGCGGACGGGGGAGTACACCGACGGCATGGACGCCCTCGCCGGGCTGGACACGGAGCTCGCCGCCCACGGGGTCGCCCCGGCCGGCCCTCCCTTCATCCGCTACCTCGGGAAGGGGGACGACGGCCGCGCCCGGTACCAGGTCGGGGTGTGCGTGTCGTCCGAGGTCAACCCCTGGGGGGACCTCTCGACCCAGAATCTCCCCGAGCGGCTGGTGGCCTACCTGGAAACCAGCGGCCCCTGGTCCGAAACACGCGCCTGGGAGCACGAGGAGCTCGCCGCCTGGGCCGAGAAGGCCGGCTTCGAGATTACCGGCACCGCCTGCGACTACTTCCTGAACTGGGGCACCGAGGGCCTGCCCGATAGCCTCATGGCCGAGGTGACCCTGCCCATCCAGGTCCCCGAGGAGCCGGAGGAGTAGCGGCCGGTCGCCGGGCGCGTCTGGTCGGGCGTCTTTTAATGTTGCCTGCGGTATTGCGGATCGCATCCGCTGCGATATTCCAGGCACGTCCGGTCGGGCGTTTTTTTAATGCCCACCGGTCCCCCCGGTGCAGGGGTGAGGGAGGGCTTGCAAGGATAACTCACTGCGGAGACGTCGGAGGGGGCGTCTTTTTTAACAGCATCGTTTTTTGATGCACGGGAGGGTTTGGAGACCCCGCTGACGGCCGTTGAACGACGATGACCTGCAAGACCCGGCTGCCACACGTGTCATGGGCTCCTCGGGTGGGACCGGGCCGGTTGACTTGAAAGCCCGCCTCTGCTACCTTCACCGCCGTCAATTTCAACCAGGGGGAGCCCCGTGGCCATCCTCATAGACGAGAACTCCCGCGTCCTGGTCCAGGGCATCACCGGCAAGACCGGCCGCTTCCACGCCTCCCGGATGCTCTCCTACGGCACCCGCGTCGTCGCCGGCACCTCCCCCGGCAAGGGCGGCCAGGAGGTCGAAGGGGTACCGGTCTTCGACACCGTGGCCGATGCGGTGGAGGCCACCGGGGCCGACGTGAGCGTCCTGTTCCTCCCGGCCCGCTACGTTTTGGATTCCGCCGTGGAGGCCTGCCGCGCCGGCATGAGACTGGTCGTCGTCGTCCCCGAGCACATCCCGGTCCACGACATGCTCCGCCTGCGCGAGGAGAGCGAGAAGAGCGGCACCCGGGTCCTCGGGGGCAACACGGCGGGGGTCATCTCCCCGGGCCGCTGCAACGTGGGCATCATCCCTCCGCTGGCCTTCGAGCGGGGCCGCGTCGGCACACTTTCCCGCTCCGGCTCCATCACCTACTACATCGCCGACACGCTGACCCGGTCGGGCTACGGCGAATCAACCTGCGTGGGGATGGGCGGCGATCCGGTTCTGGGCTCGACTTACAACGACCTCCTGCCGCTCTTCGACGCCGACGACGGGACCGACGCCGTGGTCATCACCGGTGAGATAGGCGGGATTTACGAGGAGCTGGCCGCCCCGGCCGTCCGGGCGATGAAGAAGCCGGTGGTGGCCATGATCGGCGGCGTCTTCGCCCCGCCCGGAAAACGCATGGGCCACGCCGGAGCCATCGTCGAGGGGCGCATGGGCACGGCCGATAGCAAACTTGAGGCTCTCGAGGGCGCCGGGGCCCGCATCGCCAAAACCTTCGCCGACATCCCGCGTATTCTCTCCGAGCTCGGCATCGAGCCCGCCAACGAGCCCCACGTCATCGAGGGCGGCCGCGTCGGCGGCTAAAGTGTTCCGTCAACACCGATCGGAGGTCGCGTGGGTGAGAAGTGGATCACCAAAATCACCCGGGTGGAGCCGAACCGCTTGACGCTGAGGGGGTACGCCCTCGACGAGCTCATCGGGGCGGTCCCCTTCACCTCGGTGGCCTTCCTGGCCGTGATGGGCCGGCTGCCCGTCGAGGCGGAGGCCCGGCTCTTCGACGCCGTACTGGCCAGCTCGGTGGACCACGGCGTCACGCCGCCCTCGACCCAGGTGGCCCGCACCATGGCCTCCACCGGCGTCCCGCTGGTGCAGGCGGCGGCGGGCGGGATCGCCACCATCTCCGACTACCACGGCGGCGCCATCGAGAACGCCATGCGCGCCTTCTCCGGCATACCCGAGGACGCGGGGGAAATCGTGGAGGCGGCCAAGGCGGCGGTGAAGGCGGCCCGCGACTCCAAGCGCGTCCTCTTCGGCTTCGGCCACCGCTACCACAACAAAGACCCGCGCACACAGCGCATTTTGTCCCTGGCCCGGGAGCACGGATTCCACGGCCGCTACTGCGCCTACGCCCTCGCCCTGGCCGACGCGCTCTCCGAGGACGTGGGGCACAAGATGCCCCTGAACGTGGACGGCGCCATCGCCGCCGTTCTCTGCGAGCTGGGCTTCCCGCCCGAGGTCGGAAACCTCGTCTTCGCCCTGGCCCGGTTCCCCGGCCTCATCGCCCACGTCCACGAGGAGCGCACCGCCTTCAAGCCCATGCGCAAGATAGTCGTCGAGGATTGCGAGTACGGCGGCCAGGCCGGCAAGACCCTCCGCTCCGATGGAGGGTAGATCGTCAACCTCGATCCGATTCTCAAACCGTCCCCCGGGGGCGGTTTTTTTCGGGGGGTTCCACTCAGGCCCCGGAGGTGATACCATCCTCACGTATCGGGCCCCCCCAAAAGGAGCGACATGGTCGAGAAGCTTTTAGAGGCGATCCCCGAGTTCAAGCTCATCGAGGACATAGGCCTGCGTGAGATGTGCATCGAGTGCTGGCTGCGCGGGATTGACCTGGGTGAGTGGACCTTCGAGGAGGCCCTGGAAATACCCTTCACCCTCCAGATCGAGACGCAGGTGACCCTCGTCGAGCACACCCGGGGGGTGACGCTTCTGGCCGACGCCATGGCCGGGGTCATCAACCAGTTGGACCAGGACGACCTCAAGGTGAACCACCAGTACGTCATCGCCGGGGCGCTCCTGCACGACGTGGGGAAGCTCCTGGAGTTCGGCAAGGGCGACGGGGGGTTCGTTAAGAGCCGCATCGGCCGCTACCTGCGACACCCCATCACCGGGGTCTGGCTGGCGATGACGGTTGGGCTGCCGGTGAAAATCGCCCACATGATAGGCTCCCACGCCTTCGAGGGGGACAGGACCCCCCGCACCGCCGAGGCGATAATCATCCACCAGGCCGACTTCACCTGGTTCAACGCGCTGAAGAAAGAGTTCAAGTAGGGCAAGATAACACCTACTTGTTTTTAAAACTACTTTTAAGTAGCTAGGGGTGTAGTATGAAAAAGCAGTTAGAAGACCTTAAAAAATATCTATTAAGTGATAAAACCGAGGATGCGACAAATCATCTTGTATATCCTTTATTTACAAGTATTTTCCGTACTATTCGTAAAGAATCAGATGCAGAAAATTTAGATATTTATATCGAATCGCGATTAGGTATTGAGTTGAAAACTGAATATGACGATTGGCTTCCCGGTTTTTATCAAGTGCTTCATTACCGTAAAAAGGGTATGAATTTCTCAGCCGTTTGTGTAATTGCACATAAGTTTATAGGTTTATGGAAGCTGTCCTCAATCCCGCAATTTGCACTTGATTTAGCTGATAAAGCCAGCGCTCATAAAGCGGCTAATGAAGTAGGTAGAAGTAACGCGAGAAAGACAAGTAAGGGTCAAATTGTGGAAATTATTAGTTCAGCCGCTATTTGTCTTAGAAAGGAGGACTTCGAAGGATTATTTAGCGGTGATGTAAACATCCGAATTGCTGAGTTTGCCGATTCACTAAAGCACTTAGATTCGGTGCGGCTCCAAATAAATCCTCAAAACTTCATTCAAATAATTGAACTTTTAAAGGCTTACTTTGATGATCCTTTAAAGGCGATTCATTGCTTCTACACGATAGTCAAATTCTGGGACGTCACCTCAATTGTCGCAGACCCTGCACCTAATAAACTGGCTTACCTCAATATTCAAAGTGGCAGGAGGCGGAGTGAAGAGTTCTTTGTAAATCCTAGACATCATGATGAATTCCGCAAGTTTGTCGAGAAATATTACATCTTTACTAACGAGGGTTCAGGGTTGACTGTTGATTATTACTTCAGTCGTTTTGATGAAGTCATAACCAGATTAGAACCCGAATACACGAAGCAACATGGCGTGTTCTTCACCGATCATAACCTAAGCAGATTCGCGCTTTGGTTTGAACATCATTACTTTGAAAAGAAGTTGAGCGAGAAGTATATAGTGCTTGACCCAGCGGGTGGCTCTGGTAATCTTGTAACAAGCTGGCGTAATCATCTAAAACACAAAATAGTTTCAGAGATAAATCCTGATTTATTAAGAATTATTGAGCGAAGGATGAAGGCGGACGAAGATCAAATAAAAATTGGCTTCACTATCGTCCCTAAAACTGCACTAGGGGAAGGACTAAACTTCCTTGATAAAACAGCTTTTGATTATTTGACTTATATTAAAAATGAATTGAATGAGAATAACTTAAAGCTTGATAAACCAATTGCATTTCTACTAAATCCGCCTTACAAGAGCACGGATGAAAATGAAAGATACCGCAAGACTACCGGCGCAGATTATGTAATTGACGAATCCATTCTAGAGCTAACGGGCAAGGACGCGGGGAATGAGAGATACCTCGCCTTCCTTGGACAAATACTTAACATCTGCAAGTTACAGGTCGCTGAAAGGCCAGACATAAAACCACTATTGATGATTTTTACGCCTACTTCTTGGCTCATCCCTCGGCCAACTTACATACCATTCCGAAGAGAGTTTGACAAGCATTTCAAGTTTGAAAAGGGTTTTATGGTGACAAGTAGAGAATTCTTCAAGATAGGCGGTAAATGGCCAATTACCTTTACAATATGGAGCTACAATTATAAAAATAATGGCAATAATAATGTGGTAAAGTTGAAAGACTATACGAAAATGAAAAAGGATGCTTTATGTATTAACTGGCAGGGCTCGTTAAACGAGATAAACTTGGCTTTACAAAAGGTTGTGCGAGGTAGTAAGACGATTAAATTAACTCAGGACAGACTCTCTATTAAAGAGTGGTGTGGTCAGAAGATGTATGATTTTAAAAGAAGTAGAACTAAAGCAGAGCAACAACTTGATGTGGTGGGTGGCTTGCCCCTTGAAGATCCGAGAAGAAAGAATAAAAAAACCTACGGGATTACAAGCTCTCAATACATAGGTTTTATGGATGATGAGACTCCGGTTCGTATCAAGCCAAAAGACGATGGCCGTTTTACACAAAATCACGAAGAACACGTTTGGTTCAGACTAGATAGTGATTTTAAGGGTATGAATAGAACTAGATTACTTAATGGTCCTCCAGATAATAGGGGTTACTGTGCCTATGATTTAGATTCATCTAAGAAATTATTTACATGGTTTGCTATGACAAAGGCACTAATTGTTCATGGGTATCCACTTTGGGCGAACCAGTACGACATCTGGATGCCCAACATTACAGAGAAATTTAATAAGTACTTCTATTCATTGTGTTTTACTTTCGGTTTGGCTGAAAGCAGCTGTGTCGTTACGAAGTTTGAGGCAGATAATCCGATTAATGGTGCACCAGAAGTATTTGTTGACAACCCACTCTGTCCTACAAATCCTGATTCTTTTTGGTCCAAGACACTAGACAACCAGGTGGTGAAAAGACCGATTATGGCGAGGGAATTAGTGGATTCAATTAGAAAATTGTACGAAGTATGGAAAACTAAGTACTGTGTAAATAGCTTTGTTCCATCTGTTGGTTTAGATGATGAGCCTTATTTCAAGTACTTCAATTACCCAGACTTCATTACGCCTTTTTCAGGCATAGTTCAAATTAAAAAATATGCAGAGGTAAATCGTGCGGATGATATAGATAAACAAATTAAAGAAATAAACGAAAAGAAAAAGACAGTGTTACAAGAAATTTATCGTTTGCTTACTGAAGAATTTAAGTACTTTGACTAAAGAAAGTTAGGTGTTAATGGCGGGGAAGACCGTAATCGAGAAGATTCTCTCGCGGGCGGCGGGGCGGGACGTGGAGCCGCTGGACCGCGTCTGGGTGGACGTGGACCTGGCGGTGGTGCGCGACTTCGGCGGCCCCAACGTCGTCCTCGAGTACGAGGAGCACTTCGGCGACACGCCACCGGCGGACCCCTCCCGCATCGCCATGACCTTCGACTACCAGGCCCCGGCCAAGGTCACCAAGGTCGCCGAGAACCAGGGCATCTGCCGGAAATTCGCCAAGAAGCACGGTATCGAGTCGCTCTACGACGTCAACCGCGGTATCGGCCAGCACGTGCTCCTGGAGGACGGCCGCATCTACCCCGGCCAGGTGGTCATCGGCACCGACAGCCACATGAACCTTTTGGGCGCGGTGAACTGCTTCGCCACGGGGTGCGGGACGACGGACGTGGTCGCCGCCTGGAAGACCGGCCGCCTGTGGTTCAAGTGCCCCCCCACCCTCAAGGTCGTCGTCACCGGCAAATACTCCTACCCCACCGGCGCCAAGGACCTCACCCTCTTTCTCATCAACAAGCTCGGCACGGACCTTCCCAACTACCGGGCCGTCGAGTTCTCCGGCGAGGCCATAGACGAGCTGGACCTCGCCGGCCGGCTGACCCTGGCCAGCCTGATGACCGAGATAAACGCCAAGATAGCCTTCTTCCCGCCGTCGCCGCGGGTGGACGCCTGGCTGGAGGGGCGGCTGGGGCGCAAGGTGGAGCCGCTGGCGCCGGACCCCGACGCCGGTTACCGGGCCAGGCTGGGCTACTCGGTGGACGGGCTTCGTCCCCTGGTGGCCCTCCCCCACTACCCGACCAACGCGCTGCCGGCGGGAGCCGCCGGTGTGGCCGGGAAGCGCATCACGAGCGCCTTCATCGGAAGCTGCACCAACGGGCGGATCGAGGACTTCCGCGCCGGAGCCGAGGCGCTCACCCGCGCCGGCGGGAAGGTCCACCCCGACGTGATGCTCACCGTGGTCCCCTCCACGGCCGAGGTGGCCCTGGCGATGCTGGAGGAGGGGCTCTACGACACTTACATGCGCGCCGGGGCCATGGTGACCAACCCCGGCTGCTCGTTGTGCACCATCGGCCACCACGGGGTGCTGGCCCCGGGGGACGTGCTCGTTTCCACCTCGAACCGCAACTTCGAGGGCAAGCTGGGGCGGGGGGCGGAAATTTACCTGGCGAGCCCGGCCACGGCGGCGGCCAGCGCCGCCCGCGGCGTCATCACCGATCCCTCGATCCTTTAAAAACCGGGAGACCCGATGAAATTCAGGGGCAAGGTCTGGGTCGTCGGCGACGACATTGACACCGACCAGATCTACCACGGTCAGTACCTGCCGCTGACCGATCCTTCCGAAATGGCCGCCCACGCCCTGGAGTTCGTCCCCGGCAAGGAGGGCTTCGTCGCCCAGGTCGAGGACGGAGACATCCTCGTCACGGGAAAGAACTTCGGCTGCGGCAGCTCCCGGGAGCACGCCGTCCTCTGCCTCAAGCACGCCGGCGTGGCCTGCATCGTCGCCGAGAGCTTCTCGCGGATTTTTTACCGCAACGCGGTGAACCTGGGTTACCCGGTCCTCGAGTGCCCCGGGATAGTCTCCGCCGTGACCGAGGGGGACGAGATCGAGGTGGACACGGACTCGGGCGAGGTAACCGACCTGGTCACCGGGAAGGGTGTGACGGGCGTGCCGCTCTCCGACGTGGAGGCGGAGATCAGCCGGGCGGGCGGCCTGTTGGAGTACATAAAAACGGAGCAGCCGTAACGGCCGTCCTGCGCGGTTTACCTTTCCCGCCGTGAGGACTGCAGGGCGCGGACGAGGATGAGGGCTGTTTAGAAAAAACGGCGGGGACTAAAGTCCCCGCCCTACATTTAGGTGCATGGCGGTGGATAAATAATCCCGGGCGGGTGTGGACACCCGCCCCTACGCCTGAACGACGCGCGACCCACCCGTAGGGGCGACCGTCCACGGTCGCCCGAGGGTGGGCCTGAAGGCCCGCCCCTACGTCATCGCAGCGAAGCACGGGCCGGGGTGAGTGAAACGGCGGCCCGCAGAGGACTCGTCCTACGGGGCCGCCCTACATCAGAGCGGCTAGGTACGGGACGGGGTGAGGGCTCTACCGCTTCGTCACACTATCGCCCTGATCCGGGTGCCCGCCGGGCCGGTGTTTTCCCAGATCAGCTTCTTCGGCTTCTGATTGTTGATGGTGAACTGATCTGGCTTGAGGTCCCGCTCGACCATGATTCTCGGCACGATTAGCGTGAATTCGTTCTTGGACGTCTTCCTGCAGTGGACGACCTCACCCTGAAACGTCGCTCGACTCTCGTTCATACTCCCCTCCGTATAAGCGATCGCCGCCACGAGTAAATTTGTTAATGGACTCGAGGCTGTGTGCGACGAGCTAAGTCCTTGTAACGCCACCCCTTCCGCAAAATAAAAAGGATTGGAGCAGAATCTGCTTTCTATCTGCCCATAAATATTATATACGCGTTGGAAGAAATATTCCAACGCGGAAGCGGGAGCCAGGCATTTAGTCTACTCTAAGCTGCACCGATGGGGATAATCGCTCCACCCGAACCCGCGGGCCCTAAGTGCCGCCGTCCATGTAAATGACCTTCTCCCGCTCGTAGAACACCGACCCGGGGGCCCCCCGGCGGTGGCGGACGTACCTCCGCTCGGTGTAAACGACGGGCACGTGGGCGGCGGTGCGCATGGCGGAGTTTTTAAGTGCCAGCCCGGCCGCCTCCTCGATGACGTCGGGGGGGAGGGGGGCCTCGCGGTCCGGTCGGCGCACGACCACGTGGGCGCCGGAGCCCTGCTGGACGTGGAACCAGACGTCGCCCGGGCGGGCCAACTGGAAGGTCACGAACTGGTTCGCGTGCCCGTCGCGTCCCCAGTAGAGGGTGAATCCCCCGGGCAGCTCCCGACGGCCTACTTTGGCCGGGAGGGCGCGTCCGCCTTTCTCCGTAGGTCTCTCCGACTCGACGTACCGCGCGTAGAGGTCCGCGAGGGCCCCGAGGGGGGCGTCGGGGGCCAACGCCGCCGCGAGCTCGCCGTACTCGGCGTCGAGGGACGCGATCAGGTCGTCCAGCATGCCGGCGTGTTCCCGGGCGCGCCGGTTCCGCTTCGCCCGTTCGAAAAGCCGCTGGGCGTTGACCAGGCGGCTGGCCTCCGGATCCAGGGGGACGGTGCGGCCCTCGGGCAGGGTGAGGTCGGCGGGGGCGGCCCCACGGACGTCACTGGAGGCCAGGAGCTGTTGACCGGCGTGCATGAGATCGTCGGCGCCGGCCGCCTTGTCCAGGGCGTCCGCCTTGTCCCGGGCGGCCTTCCGCCGACGACCGGAGATGCGGTCCAACTCACCCCGGAGCCGGGCGGCGAGGGTCGCGCGGCGGTGCTCCCGCTCGAAACGGGCGACCAGGAACGTCTCGTCCTCCTCCGTCGCCGGGCGCGACTCGCCCAGGCCGAGGAGCGACAGGGAGGAGACGACCCCCGAGGCGGGGTAGAACCGCACCTCGTCCGCCGAGGCGATGAGCCGGTCCCCCTCCGCGGCCAGGAGGTCGAGTGCCTCCGCGTTGAGCTGGTCGAAAACCACGTCGGGCGCCAGGGAGAGCCGCCGGAAGAGCTCGGTGACCGCCGTGGAGGAGACGCCGTCCACGCCGACGACAAGCTCCCCGGCCAGGCTCCGCTTGCGCCGGGGAGTAATTTCCCCGCTGCGCCGCCCCGCAACGTACTCCCCCACCGTCCCGACCCCTCCCGAAACCGGTTGGAACGGCTCCCCGTAGCGGGGACCGGACCGCAAGGCGTAGATGACCCTCTGCTCCGCTTCGAGGACGAGGTTCGCCCGGCGTCCGGTGAGGCTGAAATGGAGCGCCAGGGAGGCGGGGTCGCCCAGCTCGTCGCTCCCCCGGAGATACAGGCGGAACAGGCGATCCCGCCCGTGCTGCTGCGCCGCGCTGACCACCGCCCCTGCCAGGCGGCGGCGCAGAAAACCGGCCTCCTGTTTCCGACGCACACTCCTGGGCTTGGCCCACCGCAGCCCCGCCTTTTTCCAGAGGAACACGCCGGACCGGGCCCCGGGGTTGACGAAGACCAGCTCCCGCTCCTCCCCGCCCCCGCCCAGGACGAACACCACCGCCGCACCGGCGCGCAGTTCGTCCTCCAGCTCCGCGTTGGTCGAGCGGTCGGCGGCGTCCAGGATGAGGGCGTCTATCACCTTCGCCCCCTCGAGGAGGGGCCGCCAGCGGGAGAGGTAGGAGGAAAGGGTGAGGCCGTCGTACATTGGGTGGAATTTTAGCACAGCCGCGGGAGCGGCGCCATTTATAGGATCTCGCCGGACCCGTCATCGGGAATTACATCTGCTATAATTCGGGCGCGATGGCAACGCCTATCCAAGGACCGTGAGAAGTGGACTTCCGGACGACTTTGGCAAAAATCTGGCGCCTGACCCTCTTCGGCGTTTTGGTAAGTTACGCCTACACGGCTTACTACTTCCTCGCCCAGCTCATCCTGGGCGGCGGGAACGTCGTCTGGGGCCTCATCGGTGACGGCTTCCACCAGACGCTGCTCTTCATCATCGGGGCTCTCTTTTACTTCCCCGTCATCGGCGCCGCGGCGTCCCTGGTCGTCGCGCTCATCGCCACCCTCGTGACCGAGAACGTCAGGCCGCTGTCCGATGCCTGGCGGGAGCGCATCGGCCTCATCGCCGCGGCGGCGGTGACGACCGGCGTGCTGGGGTTGCCCGTGGAGGTGGGGACGCTCTTCACCCATCTCCGCACCCTTCTCGGTTTCGTGGTGGGCCTGGTCGTAGGCGCGGCCCTGGTCCTGGTGGCGATAAAATGGTCCAGGATCGAGCACTGGATCAGGCGCGCCGCCGGGTGGCTCCTGGGCGCCGCGATCCTCCTCTTCGTCGTCTTCTACCTCTTCGACCTCGGGAACTTCACCTACGGCGAAGAGCCCGCGACCTCGCCGGGGCCCAACATCCTCGTCATCATCTCCGACGCCCACCGGGCCGACATCGCCTCCACCTTCGGCGGCGAAGTGCCCACGCCCAACCTCGACCGCCTGGCCGCGGCGGGTGTACGCTTCGACCGGTGCTACTCGACCTCCAACTGGACCCTCCCCGCCGTCGCCTCGATCTACACCGGGACCTCCCACGTCGTCCACGGCGTGAACGGTTTCCGTCCGCTCCCCAACGCCCTTCCGAACCTGCAGGGTCTCTTGTCCCGCGAGGGGTATCGCTGCTGGGCTCTGTTTTGCAACACGGCCGTCCTCCCCTGCACCAACCTCTACGCGGGCTTCGACGGCTACGTCAACTACGACATCTTCCGCACCCCGATGCTGGGCATCCTGTCCTCCTCCACCGGCCCCCTCTACGCCTGGCTCTCCTACAATCTGGGCCAGCTCATCCTGCGATGCGACATGCAGCAAACGAAGGTCGTCACCCCGGAGTTGGCGGTGGAGCTCAGTTCCAGGCTCACGCCCGGAGGCGGGACCTTCGCCTACGTCCATCTCTTCGACCCCCACGTGCCCTACGTCCCGCCGGACCGCTTCGTGCCCGACTGGGTTTACGAGGGACCGATGGGGAGGTTTCTCGGCAACGATTTCGCCGGCGTGATAAGGGAACAGGGTCCCGACGTCATCCAGGGCGACGACCGCCGGAGGATTATCGAGCTCTACCGGGGCGAGGTGCGCTACGAGGACGAGATAATCGGCCGGATGCTGGACGCCCTGGGGGAGGGCGGGGCGCTCGCGAACACCGCGATCTTCTTCGCGGCTGACCACGGCGAGGAGCTCTGGGACCACGGCGGCTGGGGTCACGGTCGGACCATGTACGAAGAGGTGGTGCGGGTGCCGCTCATCGTCCGTTGGCCCGGGGTCTTCCCCGAGGGGGTGGTCCGCGACGACCGGGTGAGCATCGCCGACATCTTCCCCACCGTCCTGGACGCGCTCGGCGTGGAGTACGACAAAGGGCCCCTCGTCGGGTGCTCGCTGCTCCTCCCCCCCGATCCCGAGCGGGTGGTCTTCGCCGAACATAGCGACGAGAAGAATCTCGTGCAGATAAAACGGCCCTCCCACCAGATAACCGTCCACGCGCCGGAGGGATCGCTCATCCTGGACCGCGACACCGGCGACGTCTTCTACTTCACGCACGAGGATACGACCCAGCGGGACGAAGCGGGGGATGAGCACCCCGAGAGCCGCGACCGTCTCCTGGGGCTGATCGAGGAGTACGACGCGGAGCAGGCCGAGCTGCGCGACACGTACAACCCGGGGGCGGCCGGTCTGAGCCACGAGGAAACGGCGGCCCAGCTCGAGAACCTGCGCGCCGTCGGCTACCTGCAGTGAGCGGCACGATTCCCCGCCGGGCTACTCACCCCAACCTGGATGAGTAACCAGGCGTCGCTCGCGGCGGTAATCGTTCGAATAACCAAAGACTCTCGTCGCGGAACAGTGTGGAGCTTCAAGCTCCCTTTACGATGAAGCTGACCGTCGGCTATCTCCAGTTCGAACCCCGCCCCGGTGACCCGGAGCTCAACCGGCGGCGGATGGTCGAGCTCCTCACCCCCCACCGGGCCGACCTCGTCGTCCTGCCGGAGCTGGCCACCTCGGGTTACTGCCTGGAGGCGGCGGCGATGCGGGCCGCGGCCGAGCCGCTGGACGGGCCGACCGCCGGGGTTCTCCGCGAACTGGCCCGCCGGACCGGCGCCCATTACGTCGTCGGGCTGCCCGAGCTGGACGGCGGAAGGCTCTTCAACAGCGCCCTTCTCGTCGGGCCCGACGGTCCCAAGGCCGGCTACCGGAAGCTGCACCTCTTCGGCTTCGAGCCGGAGATTTTCACCCCGGGGGACGGGGAGCCCGAGCCGGTCGAACTCTTGGGAACCAAAATCGGCCTGATGATCTGCTTCGACTGGATTTACCCTGAAACGGCGCGGATTCTCACCCTGCGTGGGGCGACGGTCCTCTGCCACCCGGCGAACCTCGTGCTGCCCCACTGCCCCGACGCCATGGTCACCCGCTGCCTGGAGAACCGGGTTTACGCCGTGACGGCCGACCGGGTGGGCGTGGAGGAGTGGCGGGGCGAACCGATGCGGTTCATCGGTCGGAGTCAGGTGGTCACCCCGGCGGGGGAGGTACTGGGGCGGGCCGATGAGGACGGGGAAAGGTTCTTCAGCGTGGAGATGGACACCGCCCTGGCCGAGGACAAGATCGTGCGGGGGAACGACCTCTTCGCCGGGCGACGGCGGGAATTGTACGGGAAGCTGTGCAAGTGAAAAGCGGCCCCGCTGCGGGCCTTTTTTTTACCGTAGGGGCGGGTGTCCACACCCGCCCGTGATTATTTATCCACCGCCGGGTGCCTAAATGTAGGGGGGGATATTAGTCCCCGCCGCTTTTTCTAAGGCAGCCCTCACCCTCAGTCCCGCGCTTCGCAGGCCTCCCACGGGGAGAGGGAGGCCGCTTCACCGCTCACCCCGGCCTGTGATGTTGCGATGACGTAGGGCGGCCCCGTGGGATGCATCCCCCGCGGGCCGCCGCGAATTGCGGTGAAGTAGGGGCCGACCGACGGCGCGCCGTTCAGGTCGGCCCGCGGGCGACCGTGGACGGTCGCCACTACGGGTAGGTCGTGCGTCGTTCAGGCGCAGGGGCGGGTTGACCGGCTAGCCGGCGAACAGCTTATCCAGACCCTTCCACAGGTTGTAGCTGCTGGTGATGAAGATCAGGCAGCCGACCAGAATCAGCATCACCTTTGGGGGGATCTTTTTGCAGACCCAGGCGGCGAAGGGGGCGGCTATCACCCCGCCGCCCAGGAGTCCGACGATGACGGGCCAGAACTCGGTGAAACCGACTATGGACAGAAAGGTCACCGCCTGGGAGACGGTGACGAAGAACTCGGCGGTGTTGACGGAGCCGATGGCGTATCGCGGCTCGTGGCCGCCGCTGACGAGGGTGGTGGTGACGATGGGCCCCCAGCCGCCGCCCCCGATGGCGTCGAAGAAGCCGCCGACGGCCCCCAGGACGGCCAGGACGGGGTTCGAGAAGTGCTTGGCCTCCTTCTCCGTTTCCGCCTCACGGCGCCCGTTGCGCGCCTTCAAGAGGATGCGCACCGCCATCACCAAGAGGTACACGCTGACCACCGGCTTGACGTAATCCCCGGGGAATTCGGTCAACAGGTAGGCGCCGACCACCCCGCTGGCCGCCCCGGTGAAGACCAACCCCAGAAACAGGCGCTTGTCAACGTTCTTGAAGGCCAGGTGCGAGATGCCCGAGACCAGGGTCGTCCCGGTCTCGGCGTACTTCACGCAGCTGGTGGCGATCTTGGGCTGCAACCCCAGGGCCATCAACAGGCTGTTGGAGCTGACGCCGTAGGCCATCCCCAGGCTGCCGTCTATCAGTTGGGCGATGATGCCGACACCGGCGAAAACCAGAATCTGTTCCCAGATGGGCAGTTCCAGCATGGCGCCACCTCGGATCGGGGAAGGGGTTGCTTATTCCGCGGCTTACGGGCGGTCTCCCTGTGTCGGGGGGAAGCGGCCCGCTACGGCCGGAGTGGAAAGATACCCGGTAAAACCTTCTGTTAATGGGGTGAATTACCCGAGTAACTCCATGGGTTAGATGGATTATAGGCTGAAAAAAACAATAATGCAATAAAACGGTATAGTTAGTCGGGAATATATAAAATACGGGCTATCAAACGATTATCACATGTCGTTTCAGTTTAAAGGGGGCGGGTTCACCCTCCGGTTCAAAAAAATTCTCGTCTCACGAACCGCGGGTAACGCCGGGGGGGAGGAAAAAAGGCGGACCGACCGTCCGCCCTACGTCACCGCCTGAATTTTCGGAAATCCCTAGACGTCCTTCTGCTTGGTGAGTAGCTGGTACTCGCCGTTCCTTATCTTCAGCGAGCAGACCACGTCCCCGTAGATGGAGTCGCTGATGTCCGCCGGTGAGAGGAAGGTCTTGCTCTTCATATCGTCGGTGAAGCGGACTTTACACGCCCGCCACCAGGCGGCGCCGACCAGCTCCGAGCAATGCCACTTCCCGTGGTCGTCGAGCCAGTTGCGATTCTGGAAGAGGGTGCGGAGCCAGTCGGGGACGCGGCTCACGCCGTCGGCGCGGAAGAGAAAGGCGAGGTTGGCCCAGAGGTCGTAGGGCTTGCCGATCTGCTTCCGGGCGAACTCGACCACGGCGGCGGTCTCCTCCCGCCCGATTATCCGCTCCGGGTCGGCATGCCGCGGTCGCAGCCAGGTCAGGGTGACGTTGGTCTTTTTGAGGTAGAAGTCCCAGATGTTGTCGGCAAAGACCTGGGTGGCGTAGGCGTGGATGAATCGCCAGGCGTGGTCGTAAACGAGGGCGTGGTAGTAGAACGAATGGGTGACCAGGGTCACGACGGCGCCCATCACCTCGGCGATGTCGTCCACGTTCTCGTCGGTCACCAGGACCACGTCGCCGCGGTGGACCTCCGCCCACTTGAGCGGGCCCAGAAAGAGTATCTCCCGCCACTCGTCCAGTTCCGAAAGGGCGGGCGTCTCGGGCAGGGGGGCCATCCTCATGGGTGGAGACCTCCCGTGGGATCCGAGGGCCAGACGTCAATCTCCACGTGGTGCATCCCGTCGTCGTACTCCCCCTCGATCTTGAAGGGGCAGGATTCTCCGGGCTCCAGGGCGCGGTCGGTGATGTGGTAGATGCCCTGGCGCATCGGGGGATGGTCGTGATCCTTGTAGTGCATGACCATCCGCAGTTGCAGGTGGGGCAGTGTGCAGGCCAGCCGGTTGACCACCCGCCCCCGGACGACGAAAAAATCCCCCAGCACGTCGAGCTTCTGGGAGTCTATTTCTATCTCGCAGGCGTCGGGACCCCATTCGTCGCAAAAGTGAGGCAAGGTTTCCTCCCGCCGGTCCAGCCGGTTTCGGTCTCACTCCCACCGTCAATCGGCCCCGTGTCAAACGCCGGGCGGCAGACTCTCCGCGTCCCTCCAGCAGGGGGTCTAGACCTCCCGGGGGCGGCTCAGAATCATCTTCAACAGGGAAATTATCGCCGGGCGCAGCTGCCCCTCGGGCAGGGGCACCACCTGGTCGTCCACGCTCAGGCGGAGGAGTTGGCGCACGGTGAGACGGTCCACGGCGTTGGGCTCGTCGTAGTTGGTCAGGGCGAGTATGCGGGGGGCGGCGCTGATGAGCTCCCAGAAATCGAGGCCGGCCCGGATGCTGGGAAAACGGTTGTGGTCGAGGCAGTCCACCGCCACGATGTACCCGGCCAGCCCCTCGGCCAGAAGATCGAACAGGGAGGGCAGGTCGGAGTTGCTCGGCGCGGCGACCAGCTCCAGCTCCCCGCCCGCCACGCGGTAGTAGCGGCCCAGAAAGCCGTAGATGGTCGTCAGCTCGGAAATCTGGCCCTGGGTCGGTCGGAAGGACTCCAGGAGCGTGAGGGCCAGTTCCGGCTTGTCGGCCAGCACCAGTACCGTTACCGGTTTACCCGGCATTCTCCTCCCCCTCGAGGGTGCGCTTTAAATTCTCCAGGGTCTCGGTGTCGGGGCTGGCGGCCTGGATGGCGGCGGTGCGCTGCACGGGCGGGGGCGAGGCGCCGATGCCTATCTCCACCAACCGCTTCCCCAGGAGGTTGAAGAGGGCCCGGGCGGTGCTGAAGCGGGTGAGGTTGCCGGCCATGGTAATCTCGTCCAGGTTCCGCCGCCCGTCTATGAGGGAGAGCACCTTCCACTCCTCCGGCGGCAGGTCGAGCTCCTTCAGGTTCACGACGCCGTCGGCGAGGAGGGGGACCTGCCGGAAGCTAAACAGGCCGATTCCCAGGTGGGACATGTCCTCGACCCGGGCCATGCCGCGCAGTACGACCTCGTCTATGCGCAACTTGACCACCACCTTCGAGCCGGGCGGCTCGTAGCCGGCGACCTTGTAGACGAAGGTTCCGTCGGATTCCAGGGATGTGCGGTAGACCGTTTCCGCGAGCTGATCGGCCAGGGCTTCCTCGATGTCGGCCTGGGTGACGATCCCCAGTTCCAGGAGGAGTTCGCCGAGCATCCGACGCCCCCCGCCCTGGCTTTTTGCCGGGACATTACTCGCTTCGCTTCGTTTCTGGCTGTGGAGGGCTTCGTCGAGCCGCTCCTGGGTCAAGAAGCCGCGCCCGAGGAGCATCTTCCCCAGCGGCTCCCGGTCGGCCACGCTTTCGGCGTAGATGATCCGCCCCGCGTCTATGTATATCTCCGTGCGCCCCTTGGTGCTCTCCACGCTCAGCCAGCCGGAGCGGTAGTAGCGGCTGAATATCTCCAGGAGGTCGAGGAGGGGGAGCTCCGCCAGGGTGCCTTGTAGAGCCATCTTATCCGCCTTCTTTTTCGGCGTCTTCGGGCCGCCGGCGATCGGCCGCCCGGTCGCAGTAGAGAAAGAGCTGCGCGAGGGCCAGGGCGGTGGGGACCGTCGGGGGTTTGACCCCCTCGAGGATGAAACGGCCGTCCCCGGTCAGCGCGAGAGTCATACTTCCCAACGAGAAGCGGTCGTAGCGCTCGGCGCGCTCGACCGGGGAGAAACCGACGGTCTTCAGCCAGCGTTTCAGCGTGCGCCAGTGGGGCCGGACCGGTTCTTCGGGGACGATTTCGAAATCGCCCTCCCGCCCGTCGGAGAATAGCTCCCTGGTTTCGACCTCGAGGGGGGCGGCGCCCCACTGGAGGGTGTTATTGTTCGCCAAGGTTCACACCCGCGAGTTTTAGAGGTTTTTTATTATTGTAGATGGAATACAAGCGGCGGTCAAGGGAGGGCGCCCTTTTTGCCGGGGGTATTAGTTCGCTTCGCTCCGTTTCGACTCCGACGGATGAGCCGGGCTGTCACCGCCGTCCGACCGGGGTGCTAAAAAGGGCCGGACCATTTTCGGTCGCAGCCCCTTAACGCGGGACGATTTACGCGCATCCTTCGGCGGGGAACGGTCAGGCCCGAGCGGTCCGGATCAACCCGTCTCGCGCTTTAACAGGTCGGCGAAGGTGGTGGATTCGAGCCGATTGGCCAGGTCCTGGCGCACCATCTGCCAGAGCCAGCGCAGGCCGCAGGTGTCCTCACGGGCGCAGGCTTGGTACGCCGTCTCGCTGGCGCAGGCCACCGGTGCCAGGTGGCCGTCGAGGGTCCGGATGACGTCGGCCACGTTCACTTCATCGGGCTGGCGGACGAGGGTGTAGCCGCCCCCCGGACCGCGGCGGCTGTGGATGAACCCCGCCCGGCGCAGCGAGAGGAGTATCTGTTCCAGGTAACGCTCCGGTATCTCCTGGCGGGTGCTTATCTCGTCGGCCGACAGGCGGCCGCAGCCGTGGTTGCGGGCGAGTTCCAGCATGGCCCGACAACCGTACTCACTGCGCGTCGAAACGTGCATGCCTTCCCCGTTTCTCGTATGTTTACAGACGAGCCCGTAAAAACGATTCTCCCCGGCGGCGCAAGCGGAGCTTCAACCGCGCCGCTTCCGGGTGGCGGACGCCCGATTCGCGGCACACCGGGTATTCAGACCCGCGCTAACGGATAAATTCCAATAGGGATACTAGGCTATTCGGGACCCACTGTCAAGCGGGAAAGGGGGATTTTTTGCCGGGGGCATTACTTCGGTTCGCCGGGGGCGTAGCTCGCTACGCTAGGTTCGCTCCGTTTTACCGGAGATCCCGCGCATCCCGGTAAGCCCGCTATCCGGTCGGGGACGACCGGCCTGAAATTTTTACCGGGGACCTACTCCTCGTCGCCGAAGTACCCGTACTCCTCGAAGAGAAGATTCACCTCCTGGAGGAAGTACTTGTAGGTCTTGATGTAGTCATCCGGTTTCTCGTCGGGTTTGGTGTGCTTCTCGTAGAAGGCGATGGTCAGCGAGCAGGCGATGTCGAAGGGCATGGGTTTCTCCCGTGGAATGCGGCGGGTCATTCCGCCCACCGGTTTTTCATCACGACGCCGGCCTCAACCGGCGATGCAGAAGCTCACCCGGCGCGTCCGGGGCCGGTTGTCGAAATCCAGAAGGACCGGCTGCTGCCAGGTCCCCAGCCGCGGCTTCCCGCCGACCACGGCGAAGCTCACCGAGGGGCCCGCCAGGCTCGCCCGGACGTGGGCGTAGCCGTTACCGTCGCCCCAGCGCGTGTCGTGGGCGTACACCGGACCCCGGGGGACGAGCGCCTGCAGCACACGTTTTAAATCCTCCACCAGCCCCGGCTCGTACTCCACCGTGGTGACGGCGTAGGTAGAGCCCGTGGCGGCGATGGTGCAGACACCGTCGCTCGTCCCCGATTCGGAGAGGAAGCGCTCCAGGAGCGGCGTGAGGTCTATGACGTCGCCCTCGCCCCTGGTCGGAACCTCGTAGGTCTTCTCGAAGAACATGGCTCGTCAGCTCGTCGGCCGGGGCTCCATGGGCCACAGGGCGTCCCACTGGGCGATTCCGGCCCCGGGGTAGTAGTGGTTGATGATTTCCTTGTAGGTGAAACCGGCCTCGGCCATCCCCCGGCTGCCCCACTGGCAGAGCCCCACGCCGTGGCCGTAGCCGTGGCCCGAGAGTATGAGCCCGCCCTCGGTGACGCGGGCGATGTCGAAGTACGTGCTCTTCAGCTCGCCGTAGCCCACGAGGCGGCGGAACTCGTCGCCCGGCAGCTCCAGCTCATCCCCCGAGGCCAAGGTGAACACCACGTACCGGACCCGGCCGGTGCGGGCGTTTGTCCGCAGGCGCAGGCCCGTCGGGCTTTCGGTGGTGTAGCCCGCCGCGGCGAGGGCGTGGGCCAGGCGGTCGAAATCCAGGGTGTACTCCCAGTCGTGACTGGGGCAGGCGGTGCACCATTCGCACTCGACCCCGGAGAAGAACGGCCGCCGCTCGACGTTGGGCCAGATATCGTCTATGGCCGCGGTGTGGCCCCCGCAGCAGGAGCTGAAGAAGGTGGTCACGATCCGGCCGCCGTAGGCCAGGACCTCGCCGGTGGTGGCGGCCACCGCCTCGTCGGTGCGCGGGTCCTCGGCGTAGTACCCGCCGTAGACCTGGGACGAGGTGTCGGCGCGCAGGTGGAATGGGGCGTCGGGGTCGTCGCTCATGCGCGCCAGGGCGTAGCTCCGGCTCACCACGGCCTGGGACTTGAGCGCCTCGGGCGGCCAGTTCGCGTAGGTCTCCTTGGGCAGAACGCCCCGCAGATAATCCTCCACCTCTATCCGGTTTATCGCCTGCACCGTCCCCGTCGTGGTGGAGCGGACGGTGAGGGAACCGCGGTAGGGCGAGCCCTTGACCGTGATCCGGGGCGGCCCGTCCCCCTCCACCCGGGGCTCGATCCGCACCCACGTGCAGCGCTGCCACTCGCCGTTGACGGCCAGCACGCCGTACTCGTTGCGCTTGAACACCAGGTCCCAGCCCGCGGGAACGGTGTAGAGCGGCTCGTCGGAGTCGTCGGTTATCACCGCGCCCGAGGGGCAGTTCACCACCAACAGCCCGTCGGTCTCCTGCAACAGGACCCGGAGCTCGGTGGGCGCCGGTTTCAGCGTGCCGCCGTGCCCCACCTCACCGTCGGGTCGGCAGGCGATGAATATCGCACAAAAGATAAGGCCCGCTGTGAGGCAGCGTCTCATTCCCCGGCCTCCGAGGGCAGCGCGCAGTTCTCGTCCAGCCAGCAGCGGGAGGATTCCGCCGCGATGGCTCCGTGCCCCACGGCCACCGCCACCTGGCGCAGGGGGGTCACCGTCACGTCGCCGGCGGCCAGGATGCGCGGGTTCGAGGTGAACATCCGCTCGTTCACGAAGACGTAGCCCCCCGGGTCCAGCTTGCACAGCCCCTTGACCAGCTCCGAGTTGGGGACCATCCCCAGGGCGCTGAAGACGCCGGTCACCGCGAGGGCCTCCGTCTGGCCGGTCTCCACGTTCTTGATTTCCAGCCCCTCCACGCCGTCGGCGCCGAGGATTTTTTCGGGGACGAAGGGGAGGTGGAGCGTGATGTTCTTCGCGGCGTGCACCCTCTGCTGGAGCACCGGGACGCCGCGGAATTCCGTCCGGCGGTGGATCAGGTGCACCGTCCGGCACATGCGGGTGAGGTAGAGCGCCTCCTCGAGGGCGGTGTCCCCGCCGCCGACCACGGCTACCTCCTGGTCGCGGAAGAAGTTGCCGTCGCAGGTGGCGCAGTAGGAGAGGCCGCGGCCGAAGAACTTCGCCGCCCCCTCCAACGGGAACGTCCGGTAGTGCGCCCCCGTGGCCAGGATGACCACCCGGGCCCGGTGCTCCTCGTCGTAGTCGTCGGTCAGAAGGAAGAACTGCCCCCGGTCCTCCAGCTTCTCGATGTGGGCCTGCTCCACCTCGATGCCCAGCCCCTGGGCCTGCTCGGTCAGCCGCGCCGAGAACTCCATCCCGTTGATGGGCCCCGGCACGCCGGGGTAGTTTTCCAAAGTGGACGTGGTGGCTATCTGCCCCCCGGCGACGCCATCGGCGAAGAAGATGAAGTCCACC
Source organism: bacterium (assembly GCA_035528375.1). Lineage (NCBI taxonomy): Bacteria > bacterium. Next base: position 29,071 of record DATKYS010000073.1, on the reverse strand, counting down.
CCGCCGCGGATGGCGTAGATGGCCGCGGTGTACCCGGCGGGCCCGCCGCCGATGATGGCCAGCTCGTGGACCTTGCTCACGTTGACCTTCCCCTGATGGTGCGGTGTACGATTATTGCACCTGCGGGCGGTAGCCGGTCACCGCCCCGGTTACGCGCTCCGCGGCGTCGCCTTCGCCGAAGACCCGTGGCCGCTCTCCTGTGGGCGAGAAATTTTTGAGGGCCGCGGGGAGCCCCTCCGGCTCGATTAACTTGTTCCACCCGGCCCGCACCGTCTCCACCCACTCGCTCTGCGGCATGAGGGTCAGGCAGGGCGTGCCGTGGAAGTAGGCCTCCTTCTGCAGGCCGCCGGAGTCCGTTACCGCCAGGCGCGCACCCGCCAGGAGCGCCTGCATCTCCAGGTAGCCCACCGGCTCGCGGAGCATTTCCGCGTATTTTTCGAGGAGCCCCGCCGCGTCCAGGTTCTTGCGCGTCCGGGGGTGGAGCGGCAGGAACACGGGCTCGTAGTGTTTTAACAGGGCGTCGAGAATGGACCGGAGCCTCGCCGGGTCGTCGCTGTTCCGCGGGCGGTGGAAAGTCGCCAGGACGAAGCCGCCATCGCGCAGACCGAAATCCTCCAGCAGCTTGGGCTTCATCCCCTCAAAGATCGGTCGCTTGGCCAGCCACAGGTCGTACATCACGTCGCCGGTGAGGACTACGCCCCCGGTCAGCCCCTCGGCGGCCAGGTTCTCCACCGCGGTCCGGGTGGCGGCCAGGAGCAGGTCGCTGGCGTGGTCGGTCAGGATTCTATTTATTTCCTCGGGCATGGAGCGGTCGCCGGAGCGCATCCCGGCCTCCACGTGGGCCAGGGGGATGCGGAGCTTGGCCGCGGCCAGCGCCCCGGCCAACGTCGAGTTCGTGTCGCCGTAGACCAGCGCCATGTCCGGCGAGTGCCGCAACAGCACGTCCTCTATGGCCACCAGCATCTGCCCCGTCTGGCGCCCGTGCGTGGCGCTGCCGATGCCCAGGTTGTAGTACGGCTCCGGCAGCCCCAGCTCGGAGAAGAAGACATCGGAGAGGCGGATGTCATAGTGCTGGCCGGTGTGGATGAGAAGCTCCTCGACCCCCCGGAGGGCGAATGCGCGGCTCACCACGGCGGCCTTGATGAACTGGGGCCGGGCGCCAACGACGGTGGCTACGAGCATCCCACCCCCTCCTTGGGGGTTCTTCTTTTTTCGACCGGCCGCGGATTATGCCGACCCGATTTTACCATCCCCGCCGTCGTCGTGGCGACCGTCCCCGGCTCAACCCCGCCCGCGCCGCAGAGCCTCCCGAATCCCACGGATGTCCTCGCCCTTCACCGCCCCGGTGACGAAGAGGAGCAGGACGTAAATCGGCAGGAGGGCCAGGGACCACCACAGAGACAAGAAGGCGCAGGCCGCCCCGTACGCCGCCCCGGCGGCCAGGGTGCCCAACAGAGGTCGGCCCAGTTGGGACAGATTGATGTAGCGCCGGGCGAAGACGACGAAGAGCACGAGGACCAGCGCCTCGGAGATCACAGTGGTCCAGGCCGCGCCTACGTGCTCCCACCGGGGGATGGCGTACAGGTTGGCCGCCACGTTCACCAGACCGCTGACCAGGGCCCCCGCGGCGAAGAGCTTCTCACGGCCCGTGGACTTCAACAGCACCGACAGGGGGTAGCTGGCGAAGACCAGGGGGAGTGAGAGGCCCAGGACTCTCAGGGAATCCGCCGAGGGGCCGTAGCCCGGACCGAGGGCGATGGCGGAAATCCCCTCGGCGTGGAAGAAAATCAGTATCGCGGCCGGGAGCGCCAGACCCACCAGCAGCCGGATGGTGACCGAGGCCGTGCGGGACAGCCGCTCGTCGTCGCCCTTCATCTCCGCGAGCGCCGGGAAGAGCGCCGCGGAAAGCGCCAGGGGCGCGAAGAGCAGGATGTTTACGAGCTTCACCGACGCCCCGTACCACCCCACCACCTCGTCCGACCCGAGCATGTACTTGAGCATGGTGACGTCCACCAGCTTGTACACGATGATGAAGACGGAGGCGAGGGCGAAGGGGAAGCCGGCCTTGAGGAGGCCCCACCAGCGTCTCGGGTCGGGCCGCACGCCGCCGAAGCGCTTCCGGGCCCACAGCAGGCTCATCAGGGAGGAGAGCGCCGTGGCGGCGGCGGTGGCGACGATGAGCCCCAGGGGGCCGTAGCCCGCGAGCACCGCCGTGTAGCCCAGCCCGAGGGTCAGCGCGTCGCCCGCCAGGTTCACGATGAAAAGGGAGCGGAAGTCCTGGGTGCCTTTGAAAACCCCCAGGGCGCTCTCCCTGCTCCCGGCGAATATTACGGCGGAGAGCCCCGCCCAGAGAATCATCGGCAGCTCGGCGGGCTGTGTCGCCCCGCCGACCAGGGCCAGGACCCCGAGGACCAGCACGCCCGCCAGGAGCTTCATCGAGAGGACGTCGGCCAGGTAGGCCCCCGCGCGCTCCCGGTCCCGCGCCACGTCGCGCACGGTCAGCTCGGCCAGCCCCAGGTCGTTGCCCAGGGCCCACAGGGTGACGAAGCCGATGGCGAAGATGTAGCGCCCGTACCCGGCGTCGCCGAAGACGCGCACGGCGACGAGCTGCAGCGCGAAGGCCAGCAGCTTGCGCACGACCTCCGAGCCCAGGACGAACCCGGTGTTCACACCCACGCGGCGGATGAGCCTTCCCTCGACCATGCGTAAAAGGGGCGCCCGGAGCGCCCACCTCTCGTCAGAAGAGGGTCTGTCCCTCCTCGGCCTTCTTCTTGGCGCGCCGCCGGCGCCGGTCCTCGCGCAGGCGCCGGAGCACGTCGGTGAACTGGTCGGTGTCGGCGAACTGGTGGTAAACGCTGGCGAAGCGAACGTAGGCCACGCCGTCCAGATCGGCCAGCTCGTGTATCAAAAGCTCGCCTATCTCGCTCGACTCCACCTCGTCGCCCAGGCGGTTGCGGAGCTCGGTCTCGACCCGGGCCACCACCGTTTCGAGCTGGTCGTGGCTGATGGGTCGCTTTTCGCAGGCCTTCTCCAGGCCGGTCATGATCTTCGCCCGATCGAAGCGCTCCCGCCTCCCGTCGCGCTTGACCACCTTCAGCTCCGGCTCCTCGACCTTCTCGTAGGTGGTGAATCGGCGGCCGCAGTGCAGGCATTCCCGCCGGCGGCGCACCAGCTCGCCACCCTTGGAGGGGCGGGTGTCGGTCACCTTGTCTGAATCTTCACCGCAGTAGGGGCATCTCATACCGCACCTTCAATTCACCGCATTATCTGAGCAGAGTATATTTTTCTTAAAAAGCTTATTATTGGCTGCTGCTCTGATTCATCATTGATGGCTTATACAATGGTAACGTACTCATTATGGGCAAGTAAATAGGTTTACACAAAGTGTTAGGCTGTATTAATCCATAAAACATTTCTCCCGAAGAATTATCACGTATACCAAATCCATATCTATTTAACAGATTGTATAGAGAAGGACGCATTTTATAATTTAATTTATAATCATCTGGCCACTTTATAAGCGAATACTTTAATTGTAAAATAACATCCTCTATCCCCATATTCCATAGCTTCCTCATTCCATATGCCGAGAGGCTAATATTTGAATAATGCCCTTCAAATCTAGTGTTTATAAACCGTCTAAGGTATTTTGGCTGATTAATAGAAACTAAGAATAATAACCTCAATAGAGATAATTTTGAAAGGGCGGTGCTTTGTGATAGGTTACGTAATACATCCACAATTCTAGAAAAGTAGGATTTTCTTAATACATAGGCTTTACCCACATTAATATCATTCGGGAATACTGTAATTATTTTCATTTTCTTTGGTATCATACCTGCAAATGGTGCTGCACTTCTTGCGAGGTTTTCTTTTCCTAGATAAAAACCCCAAAATTCGAGTCTTGCTAAATTAAATTTTAAAAATAAACACTCGCTTCGCGAAAACTGGTTATTATCACCACTTTGTGCGAGTAATACCTGTGGCCATTGACTTGTTGCTTTATTCTCCAGGATCCTGTAAGTCTCCGGCGGATCTCCATAAAATGTCCCTCTATAAGTATATATATTGTCAACCATAGTATTCCATTTTGATGCGATAAGATGTTTTCTGTTTGTATAGAAGGCATAGCCTAAAGCAACAACTATGCCTATAATACTTATTATAAAATCTGCAATTTCCATGATGACCATACCTAAATAAAGAACCAACCTCTTTTTAATGAAATACTGTGCTTTATAAATTTTTATTTATGAAATATTAACTTTTGGCTTTAAGCGAACATAGAGCCGGTCAGCTCGCCGATGTGGGCCATCCCGCGCCGGGCGAGGAGGCGGCGCAGGTTTTGGGCGATTCCGCGGGCGGCGTCAGGTTTATAAAAATTCACGGTGCCGAGGCTGACGGCGTTCGCCCCGGCGATCAAATGTTCCGCGGCGTCGTGCCAGTCCTCGATGCCGCCGGTGCCGATGATGGGCGCGTCGGGGAAGGCGGCGCGCACCTGGGCGATCATCCGTACCGCGACGGGGCGGACGGCCGGCCCGGAGAGCCCGCCCGCCCCGCGGGCCAGCACCGGCCTCGAGCGGCCCACGTCCACGACCATTCCCAGAACGGTGTTGATGAGCGTCAATCCGTCGGCGCCCCCCTCCAGGGCGGCCCCGGCGGGGAGGGTCACGTCGGTCACGTTGGGGGTCAGCTTCACGAAGAGCGGCAGCCCGCCCGCGGCTTCCTTCACCCTCCTCGTCAAATCACGGAGTATGGTCGGCTCGGTGCCGAACTGGAGCCCGCCCCGGCTCACGTTGGGGCAGCTCACGTTGAGCTCCAGCGCGCAGATTCCTTCGACGGCGGCCAGCCGACCGGCCACCTCCACGTACTCCTCCTCGGTGGACCCGCCGACGTTGACCATCACCGGGAGGCCCAGCCCGAGAACCTCCGGCAACACCTCGGCCAGAAAGCGTTCCAGGCCGACGTTGACCAGACCGATGGAGTTGAGCATCCCGGCCGGGGTCTCGACGATCCTCGGCGGGGGGTTGCCCTCCCGGGGTTCCCGGGTCACCGTCTTGGTGACTACGGCGCCGACGCCCTCCAGGCCGCCCAGGCGGTCGAGCTCGGGGCCGTAGCCGGCGGTGCCCGAGGCGACGAGAATCGGCGTGGCCAGCGTCAGTGGGCCGAGCCGCGTTTTCAGGGAAGATTCGGGCGCCGGGGGCGTGGATTCGACTTCCAGTCGGATCGGCCGGGGCGTGGACGGGAGCGGCCAGGCCAGCTCGCGGGCGTCGAAGAGCGGGCCGTCCTGGCAGACCAGAAGGTAGCCGCCGCCCGCCGCGGGGACGGCGCAACCCCGGCAGAGCCCGGTTCCGCAGGCCATGAGCGCCTCGAGGAGCACCCAACACTCGACGTCGTGGGCTCGGCAGAGCTCCGCGACGCACTCCAACATCGCCTCGGGCCCGCAGGCCACGACCAGTGGCTTTTCTTTTTCGAAGAGGATTTCCTTTAGCCGCGCTTCGAGGGCGGCGGTCACCAAGCCGCAGAGACCCTCGTCGCCGTCCTCCGAGGCGGAAATGCAGGTGATACCCGCGGGCGCGGCGTCCACGTATCCCCGCACCTCTTTGCCGGTGGCGGCGCCCGCCAGGAGCTCGACGGTCGCGGCTTCGGCGCGGTAGACCTCGGCGAAGCGGTAGAGCGGCGGGGTGCCGATGCCTCCCCCGACGAGAAGCAATCGCCGGCCCCGGGCGTCGAGCCGCCGGGCCTTCCCGCACGGCGCGAGCAGGTCGAGGGAGTCCCCGGGCCCGCGCTCCGCCAGCCAGGACGTTCCCGGCCCGACCGTGCGCACCACCAGCGAGAGCGATCCGTCGGGTCCCATCCCGGACACGGAGAAGGGGCGCCGCAGGAGAACCCCGGCCCGCCGGCAGTCCACCTCGACGAACTGGCCGGGCACGGCGTCCACGGGCGGGTCGGTCCGGAGCACCAGTTCCGCCACCCCGGTCGAGAGCACCCGCCGGGAGACGACCTCGGCCCGGACGATCCGCGGGGTGCGCGGTCCGGCGGGACGCGCCTCCTTTTTTTTCATTCCGTTTCCACGGGCTGAACCGCCTGCGCGGGCTGAACCGCCTCGGATACGACCTCCTCCACGGGGGGCGGAATCGGCGGAGCTGTCGCGAGCTCCACGTTGACCCCGGTGGCCGCGGGCGTCGTGCGCTCGACGAAGACCCACTCCGGCGCCGTGTCCAGTTCGTAGTCGCCGGCCACGCCCGAGTGTGTGCCGAAACCGGCGATGGCCTGCGCCACGGGGCCGGCTGCGGCGGTGTCGGCCTCGATTATCGCGCGCAGGACGATGCGCGCCGCGTCGTAGCTCGCCGCGGCGACGGGACCCGGAACGTGACCGATGTTGTTGCGGAAAGTCTCCACGAAGGCGGTCGTCTTGGCGTTGGGCGATTCCGAGGAGAAGCCGCCCACGAAGTACCCCTGGTCCAAAACGTAGTAATCGGGCAGCTCGAGACGCCGCGGTTTGGCGGTGGCCAGGGCCACGAAGGGCGGGTTGTACGTCAGCTCGGCGCAGGACTTCAACAGGCCCAGGAGGTCCTCGGTGGAACCGTTGAGGATGACTCCCGAGACGCCTTCGGCGAGCATCCGGTACGCCGCTGAATCGTAGTCGTAGCCGGAGAGGGAGAGCTCCAGGTCGAGGTACTCCACCCCGGAACGGCTCGCCGTCGTGCGACTTACGGCGTCCAGCGCCCGCACGAAGTCGTCGTGGTACACGCGGAAGAGATTCCCCTCCCCGGACACCAGGGCGAGGGTATCCATTCGGGCCCACTCGACGGCCACCGTCACCGCCTCGGGTATCAACAGGCGGCTCTCCACGCTCAGGTTGTACACGAAGGACGATCCTACGTCGGCCGACGCGCCCATGAAGTCGGAGCTGAAGAAGACGGCGGTTCCGAGCTCGTCGGAAAGACGCGCCGCCAGACGCACCGTGTCGGGGTCGGGGTCGGTGACGATGACGGCCGCCGCACCGTCCGTCTCCACGAGACGGCGGAACAGGCGCTCGAAGCGCGCGATGTCCCCGCCCGTGTCGTAGTGGATGATCTCCAGCGGAACGTCGGAGTCGGTGAAGCGCGACTTCACGAAGGCGTTCACCAGGAGCTGCGCGCCGTGGACGCCCTCCAGGCCGTAGTACGACCGGTCGCCGGTCTCGGGGCCCAGGACGCCCAGGTACGCACCATCGTGGTGGCCGCAGCCGGAGCCCAGAAATAAAAGGAACGCGCAGAGGAGCAGGGTCGGAACGAAACGCGTCCCACGGCTCAGCCGAAAGGCTAGCCTGGGAGCCGTTCGTTCTTGGCGGGCGCATCTCATAAGGTCATCCCTCTTCTGCAGTGGGTATGGTTGAATAACGCGGCACGCACGTCAGTCCCCGTCGTCCGCCTTGACGAACACGATGACCTGCGACTGGACACGGTCGTAGGCGGCTAAAAAGGACCGGAACGCCGGGTAATCGGCGATTGACACCTCATCGGCGTCTATGCGGAGCTCGTCGGTGACGGTGAGCGTAGGTTGCACCTCGCCGCCCGAGGTATTACCTACATAATCGTACGTCACGGACATGCTCGCCAGTGGGTCGCCCTCTCCCGTGGTGAGGGTCTCGCTGCGGCTCTCGGGGAGGGAAACAGGCCGGTATCCCGGCGGAAGCGCGTAAACCGTGCGGGTGTTCTGCAGCCAGCGGTAGTCGAAACGCAGCGGCAGCGTCCGCTCCGTGAGCGAACCGTAGCGCTGGGCCAGGAGGTCCTGGTGGACGTGCGTGGCGAAGACGAGGGTGTCTCCTTCGCGGCGCGCGAGGCCCGGAACCCGCAGATCGTAGGAGTAGTGAACGTTGTCGTCGGTGTCGGTGACGTCGGAGATGTCCACCGAGTAAACGTCGGTCCCCGGGTAGCGCCGGTTCCAGTAGACCTCGAGGTCCGTCTCCTGCATTTCGGTCTGCTGGTTGTCCGCGCGGCGCTCGGGGCTGAGCTTCGCGCCGTAGTCCAGCTCCCGGTGCCCGACCGCGTTACCCGAGGGCGCAAGGACGAAGCGGGTGCGGCTGAAGATGAAGTTGTCGTCGGCGGAGTAGAAGGGCGTAGGAGCGAAGTATCCCCCGTCGGGGGTGCTGACGTAGGCCTCCACGCCCTGGTCGCCGGACGGCAGCTCCCACCAGGTGTTGAAGTCCGTCGTGCCGTCCAGGAACAAAAGCGAGCCGAACTCGTCCCCGGAAAGGGTGAGCTTGGTGTGCACGTCGGCGAGGTCGAAGCCCTCCTGGAAGGGGACGGCGCAGATCATGTGGTTGAAGAGCCCCAGGGCGGCCTGGTCCCACTTTATCGCGCCCCGGTCCCGGGTGCGGACGAGCACCGGGTACGCCTCTATCCCCAGGGCGCGGTAGAGGCTGACCATGAGCGCCGCCGAGGCCTTGCAGTCGCCGTAGCCCGTGTGCACCGTGCTCTCCGGCTCGATGGGCTTCCAACCGCCGATGCCCAGCAGGATGGCGACGTAGCGCAGCTTCCGGGTCACGTAGTCGTAGACGGCTTTGATCTTCTCGAAGGTCGTCCCGGCGCCGGCCTCGTTGACGATACTGTCGGCCAGCTCGCGGATACTGGGGGTGGGGGTCAGGGTGTCCTTGGAAAGCTGCCACCACCAGCGGCCCAGGGCGCGCCAGCCGTCGAAGCTCGAAACGACGGCAAAGGGGAGGACCTCGATCAGCGGCACGGCGGACGCCTCCTCGACTATCCGCGGGATGTCGGTCAGGGTCCAGCGCCAGACGCGCCGGAGGGGAAAGTCCTCCACATCGGGCGCCGGGGCCGAGTTCCAACCGTGGTAGTGCAAAAGGTCCTTCGGGGCGAGGACCACGTACTCGGCGATGTGCGTCGGCTGGTAGTTCCCGAAGACGAAGGTGTCGGAGAAGTGCCCCTGGTAGATGTTCTCGCCCACGTCGTCAATCTGGTACTCGATGTCAATCACCGCCCCCGGCTCGATGCCCGGCAGCGGCGTATAGCGCGTCACGGAGCCCGAATACATGCGCGCTTCGGGGTCCGAGGCCGAGTACTCCTTCCAGTCCGACGCCTCCAGCTCCGTCCCGTCTTGCCGAATGACCCGTACATGCCGGACCTCGTAGGTCTCCTCGTTCGGCACGTACGAGAAGTACGCCCAGCCGAAATCCTCCAGCGCGTCCTCGGTCTTGAGCTTTATCACCCGGTGCACGACCCGGCTCGCGGTGCCGTCGCTGTTCACCTTCACGATTTCCTGGTCCAGGAGAACCTCGGCGTTGGCGTCGGGATCCAGGGGCGTGAGCCGCGCTTCGAAGGCGTCGGCGAGGGAGTAAGCGTCGTAGGCGTAGGGCTCGTCGAACGGCTCGCCGTCGTTTTCCGCAGGCTCCGCCGACCGGGCGGTCGCGGCCAGGGTCCTTCGGTAATCGGTGACCCAGGTGAGGTTTGGCTGTATTTCGAGGGCCCTCGCCCATTCCTCCTCGGCCTCCGGCGTGTTGCCGTTCTCGTAATCGGCGCAGGCCTTCTGCGCCAGGAGCTCGGCCTCCTCGGGGCAGATTGCCAGCGCCTCATCCAGGACGCGCGCCGCCTGAGCGTAGTCCCCACCATCGCCGAGGAGCCGGGCCTCATTTTGGTACAGCCAGAGCGAATAGGGCGCGAGCGGCCTCGCCCCTTCGAGGAGCGCCTCCGCCCGAACGGTGCGCCCGGCGTCCACGAGGAGGTCCGCCAGGCGCCCCAGGGTGGATTCGTCCGCCGCATTCCGCTCGAGGCCGCCCTGGAATATCGCGACGCGCTCGTCCACGCCGAGGCGGCCCTGGCTGTACGCGGCCAGTTCCTCCTCCAGGGGGCCGTAATCTGGGTGGAGCTCGGCCATTCGGTCGAGCGTCCGCTTACGCTCGAGCTGGTATTCCCGGAGCCCGAGACCAAGCGCCTCGAGGTGGAGGAGCTGGAGGCAGTCGGGGTTCTCCAGGAGCCCCCGCTCGGCGTAAGCGAGACCATCGTCGGGACGCTGGAGCCCGGAGTAGGCATCGGCCAGACCGATGCAGCTCTCGACGTGGTGCTCATCCGCGTCGAGCGCCTCGAGCCAGGCGAGCTTGGCCGGGTTGAAGTTCTCCTCGTAGAGGGCGTAGGAATGGGCGACGGGCGCCCAGGGGAGGTTTACGGATGAGTCGGCCCTCCGGAAAGACCGGGAGAGGGTAAAAGCCCGGCTGAATAGCTCGCGGTGGAGGTGTGAGTCCTGGTCGGCCCTGCGCTCCCGGGCCTCCAGGTGACCGAGGTAGTAGAGGGCGAGGACGTTGTCGTGGTCGCTGAGCTCCTGCAGGCTGGCGTAGGGGTCGGGCGCGGGCGCGAAGGTCTCCGGACCCCGCACCGGACGACGCCAGCCCGAGGGCGGCGCGGAGCGGTGCTCCAGTGGGAGCGGCTCACCGGCGCGGTCCGTGGTCCGCAGGTAAACCTCCCAGCCCCCCGCGTCGCAGCAGGTCTTCATCAAAATCTCGTGCCAGCCGGGCTCGAGGACCACCCCGACCCGGTCGGTGTCGGGATGGGCCCAGCTCCGGTAGCCCTCGAAGGACAGGACATCGGCCCCGTCCACCCACAGCCTGAACGCGCCCACGGCCCCCAGGCTCAGGATGACCTCGGTGCGCTCCGCGACCCGGACCCAGGTCGCCAGATAGCCGCAGACCTGGTTGTTCGGCCGGGTGACCGCGGAGAGCTGGAGCGGTCCGTAGAAGGGGCGGAACGACTCCCCGTCCCCCCAGCCCGTCGGGAGCCCCGGGTCCAGAGCCAGGGCGAAGGCCGGTTGGGGGAAATCGCGCCAGCCCACCTCGACCCGCTTCCCGGCGTAGCGGGCGGTGAGGTCCACCCGCCCGTCCACCTCGGGCCCGTAGAGGGTGTCGAAGCCCGCCTCGCCGGTGTTGTCGAAGGGGCCCAGGTAGCTGAAGAAGCGGAGGAAGCCCAGGTCGTGCGTCAGCCGGGTCGCCTCCACCGCCCCGTCGGGGCAGCCCGCGGCCCGGTGAATGTCTACCAGGATGGTCCGCGCCTCGGTGCGCAGGGCGGGGTCGGCCGAGGCCATGTCCGCCAGGGAGCGGCAGAGCGTCTCCAGCTCCGCATCCCCTCCCGGGAACTCCCCGGCCGTCTCGGTGAGCCGCCGGAGGTAGACCAGGCTCTCCGGCCTGTCCGGCTGCAACTCGATCAGGCGGGCTAGATCGCGGAATGACTCGGCGTACTCCCCCAGCCCCTGGTGGAGCAGGCCCCGGAGCTCACAGAGGGCGCAGGCCGCCGGACCGTCGGCGGGGGACGGGCCGGTGTCCAGCCGGGCCAGGAGCTCCCGGGTGTCCGTCCCGCCGAGGTAGTCGCACCAGGCGGCGAGGGCGTACTCATCTGCGGAAAGGGAGGCGTCGAGGGGCGGCGGGCCGTCCAGGCTTGGGTAGACGCTGGCGGCCTCGAGGGCGACGGCGCTCGCCCCGACCAGAGTCGGAACGAGAACCACCACGAAGAGGGCGCGCCCGAGGTTTCTCATCACCCCTATTCCCCTGAAAGACGCAGGTGATGATAGCGGTCCGGGGCCGCATAAGTCAACTCCACCGCTCCGCCGAAAGGGCCGTGACCCGGTTATTCCGAGCCTTCCCTTGACCCCGGGCCGTCTCTATCGTATGATACACCGCTCGACCGGCGCACCTACCACGCCGGTGAGTGAAAACGCCCTGTCGCGAGCCGGAGAAGGAGAACCCTTGGCCCTAACGATACGACTCAAACGCTACGGAGCCACCAACCGACCCACGTACCGCGTCGTCGTCGCCGAACGGAGCGCCAAACGGGACGGCAAGGTCGTCGAGGAGATCGGACACTACAACCCCCGCACCGAGCCGAGCACGATGGAGGTAAACTCCGAGGCCGCCCGCCGGTGGATGGAGAAGGGTGCCCTGCCCTCCGGGGCCGTGCGCAACATATTCAAGAAGCTGGGGATAGTCTGAGCCGGCGACGCGAGGGGGGCCCAAGCGGAGTGTGGCGACAATCCGCGCCATTGGCATTTTAACCGGCGACGCGAGGGGGACGCATCCACAGGGGATTTTTAACGGGACCAGCGCCGGTTTGAACCGGTGACGCGAGAGGGGACCCGCCGCCCGACACCGACCGCGCGTCCCGTCAACCGTGTCGCCGCGCGGACTCTTATCGGACGATTTCCGGGGCCCACAACAGGCCCCGTTTATTTTAATATCCACCGGGGTGGAAGCTTGGAGCCGGAAGACGAACTGATCCTGCTCGGTCGCCTGGGCCGTCCGTGGGGCCTGCGGGGCGAGCTGGCGTTCCGGCCGGAAAATTCCGGCGGCCTGCCCTTTCACGAAAAAATCACCCGCGTCCTTTTGGGTGGCGAGCCCTTCACCGTGGAATCCTGGAGGACCGACGGCTCCGGCAGGCTGTACCTGCGCCTCGCCGGTGTCGAGACCCCCGAGGGGGCCGGGGTCTTCGCCGGCCGCTCGGTGTACGTTTCCCCCGACGAGCTCCCGGTCCACGGGTCCCCCGGGGAGAACGGCGCGGGCGTCTGGTACGTATACCGGTTGGTGGGTCTCGCCGCGCGTTACGCCGACGGGGGGGAGGCGGGGCGGATCGTGGGCGTCGAGCCCGGCGCGGGGGGAGCCGCCGACGTGCTGGTCATCGAGACGCCGGGGGGCGGGGAGCTCCTGGTTCCCTTCGTCCGTGCGGTCGTCCTCGCGGTGGACCCCGACGGAGGGAGGGTCGTCATCCGGCGCATGGAGGAGGAAGAGGTTCCGTGATCGGTCGGTGCCGTTCGGTGTTTCTGGTCCTCTGCGCGCTGGTGGCGAGCGGTCTCGCCGACCCGGCCACCGATTTCTACGCCGAGAAGGCCCGCCAGCTCATCTACGCCGACGCCTCCCTGGGCACCCCGTCGGAGTACGAGGCCCTGGTATCGGCGCTGCGGGCCTCCCGGTTCGCCGACGCCGCCGCGCAGCTCCAGGCCATCCTCGACCACGGTTTCCCCACCCTGCGCCAGCGCTTCGCCCTGGCCTTCTGCCTGGCCGCCGCCGGGAACCACTCCGCCGCCCTGGAACGCTTCACCGCCGAGACGGCCGTCCCGCCCGACCTCCAGCTCGGCCTGGCCGAGGCCTTCTGTCTGCACATGCTGGGGCGCACCGCGGAGGCCGCCGCGGTCTTCATCGAGGTCGCCGAGGAGAGCCCCTACCCCCAGGAGAGGTTCCAGGCGGCCTGGAACGGTCTGGTGGATTACCACGACGCCGCTCTGTCCCTGGTGCTGTCCCACGAAGACCCCCCCGTCCCCGACCTGGTTTACGAATACCGCGACGCCTACGACGCCGTTTCCGGGAACTTCCCCTTCGGCGACCCGGTCACCCCCCGGGAGAGGGCGGTGGCGGACCTGGCCGAGGTTCTTGTTCCCTACGGCCTCTACGAGCCGGCGAAGGACCTCTGGCTGGAGGCCTATGAGAGCGACGCCCTGCCCGATTACGGCGGCGAGGGTGTCATCAGCCGGGCCTACGCGGCGGTGAAGCTGGCCGATCTGGAACGCATCCGGGGGCGCTACTCCGACGCGAGCGCCTGGTACGACCGCGCCCTGGAAATCGCCCACCCCGAGGGGCCGATCAGGCCCTACGCCGAGGCCCAGCTCGAGGCCCTTCAGCTCATCCAGAGCGGCGAAATTGCCGAGGCCGTTTACCGCGGGTCGCCCGTCTCCGAGGAGGAGAGCCGGGAGGGTCGCCGGCGGATCAACGAGCTCCTCGCCTCCGGCGAAACCGGTCCCAACCTCCTCGCCGCCGCCGAGACGGCCTTCATCCGTATGGTGGACGTGGAGCTCGGTCTGGAGCTCTTGGAGCAGGCCCGGGAGGCCGGGGCCAACCCATCGCGGGTGGCGGCCATGGCCGGCGCCGTGGGCACCGCCCTGGAGAGGACGGATCGGCTCGAGCCCGCCGTGCGCGCGTACGAGCTGGCCTGGAGGGCGGGCCTCAACTCCGACCGTTTCGTGACCTACCTCCAGGCCCGGATGAACCTGGCCAAACAGAAGGGCGAGCTCGAGGAGGCGGTCTGGGACGCCATAGACCTTCTGAACATGGGGCTCGGGGAGGACCACCTCCTGGCCTTCGGGATTGTGCTCTGCGACCTCGGTCGCGAGCTGTCCAACGCGGACTACCTCTGGCGGGCGGTGGAGCTGGGGCACCGGATGACGAGCCCGGAGCGGCTCCCCCTCCTCCTGGCCGCCGCCGACGCCTTCAGCCTCTACACCAAAAACCCCGTGGACTACGAGCACCTCATGCACGTGCGCAACCGGGCCGTGGTGGCCATGGCCGAGGCCTACAACATCGCCGACGACATCCAGCGGATCGAGGTCCGCGTCCTCTCAGGACGGGTTTACGCCGACTACTTCCGGGCGGCCTACGCCGACGACCCCACGGGTGCCGAGACGAGCCGCGAGAACGCCCGGAAGGTCTGGTCCATCGCCCGCGGGGACGCCCTGGAGATCGGGGACACGGACACCGTGGAGCGCATAGACGCCCTCGTGGCGGAGCTGGCCGGCGTCTCCCCCTTGCCCGGCGCGCCCTTGACAACGCCCGTCCGGGCCGATAAGATACACCAAGCTCGCTTTGGGAAAGACCTAACCCCAAAGAAGTGAAGGAATTCCCTTCCTTCACCCTCGCGGCGGCGCGGATCGGGGGAACCCGAGCCGGCCGAACGACGTATTTTACCAACGGTCGGGGGAAAATTTCCCGTTGCGGCCCCCGCAGCCGTTAGTGACCCGACGACGGGGAGGGCGTCATCCCCGGGGGTGACGCGCCCGGAATAATGCTTTCGACCGTCCGGCACGACTCCCTAGCCCGGAACGGTTTCGAGGAGGTTCTGATGGGGAAGTGGATCGTAATCCTCGCGGTCGCGCTCCTGACGATCGCCGTATCCGCCCAGGAAACCGAAGGCCCGCTGGCCATATCCGTCGGGACCGACGCCGCCGCCCCCCGGATGACCAAGTGGCTCGTCTTCGACCTCGACATGGCCTACCACTCCAACTACGAGGAATACACGGGGCCGGACGGCATCCCCGCCAAGCGGCTGGTCAAGTGGATCGGCGCCGGCATCGCCATCGCCATCAACTACGACCTGATGCAGTGCTCCAACATCTGGATGGTGGAGCGGAGCGAGCTCTTGAAGAACTTCCAGGACCTCTACATGATCCGCTACAGCCTAGACCCGGACAGCGCCCAGGGCGAGGCCAAGCTCGACCTTGTCTCCCTCGACCCCAACTACGCCAAGGACCTCAACCGGGCCTTCAACGCCGACTACATGATAGTGGGTTCCTTCGACAAGCCATCGGTGGAGGAGGTTTCCGTCAAGCTCCGGGTGCTCAACGCCGACGAGCCCTTCGCAGAGGTGGCCGTCTTCGAGCGCACCGGTCTCTACGAGGAGCTGCCCACCCTGTGCCGCGATCTCTCCCACGACATCATGGATGAGTTCGCCCTCTACGAGCGTCCGGGTACCGAGAGCTACTGGGCCGAGCCCATAACCAACAACCTGGATGCCTTCCAGTGGCTCGGAAGGGCCATCTCCGCCGGGCACTCGGGCAAGATGATCTCCTTCTTCGACGAGGCGATGTCCGTTGACCCCAACTTCTACATCACCCTGGTCGAATACGCCAAGGTCCTGTACTTCGAGAAGAACTTCGAGGAGGCCTTCGATCTCCTGGACAAGGCGACCGCCCTCAAACCCGGCGTGCAGCTCGGCTGGCTCCGCCGCGGCAACGCCTACTTCTTCGCCGCCAGCCAGATAGACCAGAACATCGAGTACCTGAACGACCCGGACAAGGCCCCCGAGGGCTGGACCCTGGGCGCCGAGGATTACATCAAGTACTCCACCGACCCCGCCCTCGTCGAGGAGTACTTCGACAAGGCCCTGGAGTACTACAATAAATCCGTGGAGGTGGACCCGGGCTTCGTCTCCGGCTGGGTGAGCGTAGCCGAGACCAACGAGCGGCTCTCCACCCTATACACCAGGCGGGCCGAGGGGTCGGTGGACCCCACGGAGGTCGGCAACTTCACGGCGCTCTCCGAGGCGTACACCGACCGGGCCCTCGAGACCTGGAACCACATCCTGACGATCACCGACCTATCCGACCGGGCGTACCAGAAGGTGGCGCTCTCCATGTGGGAGGTGGACAACGCCAAGGCCCTCCAGTATTTTCTCCGGTCGGTTCAGATCAACCCCCGCAGCCAGGTGTCCGTGATAAACGGCGCCATCCTGGCCGACGGCCTGAAGGACTACGCGGCGCTCAAGGTTTTCGTGGACGCCTACTTCAGCTGGGCCGACGAGACCAACAGGTACTGGGACCGCTTCGTGGATTATTCCATGGAAGTGAACTGACGGTCCGGAGTCGCCGGGGCATTACTTCGCTCAGCTTCGTTTCGAGGGGGCTCCCCGTGGGAGCCCTTTTTTTTAAGGCGTTTTACCGGGGCGTAACTCGCTTCGCTTCTCGGCGGCGCCGACTTTTTCCGGGGGGATGCGTTTTCTGATATAATGCTTTCCTAATTAAGGCAGTTGGCCCATCATCTCCGCGACGCGACCGGGAGGGGCGAGCACACCGCGGTAGGGGGGGATACGGATAAAATGATCGAGGCCGTCATCTTCGACCTGGACGGCGTCCTGGTGGACTCCGAACCGCTCCAGTTCGAGGCCTACACCGAGATTCTGGCCGGCTACGGTCATACCCTCACCCGCGAGGATTTCATCGAGAACTGGATCGGTCAGGGGAGGCTGCCGGAGCACCTCAGAAGGTACGGCATCGAAACCCCCGTCGAAGATATCCGGCAGGCGAAGAACGAACTCTACCTCCGACTCATCCGCGAGAAGATGAAACTGCGCCCCGGCATCGAGGGGCTGGTCCGCCGACTGAGCCGGGAGATGCCGGTGGCCCTGGCCTCCAGCGCCCATCCCGACTCGGTGAACGCCGTGCTGGACCGCTTCGGGCTCCGTCCCTACTTTACGGTCGTCCTCACGTCGGCCGACGTGTCCAACAACAAGCCCGACCCGGAAATATACCTGCGGGCGTCCGAGATGCTCGGGGTGCCTCCGGCTGGCTGCCTGGTCTTCGAGGATTCCCGCCCCGGCGTCCTGGCGGCCAAGAGGGCCGGGATGATGGTCATCGCCCTGCCCCATGATTTGACCCTCCACCAGGACCTATCGGCGGCCGACCTCGTCATCTGCGACCTGCGGAACCTCCGCCTCCGCCTCGGCCGGCGGCGCAACCCCCGGGACGAAGACGAGGGGTGAGCGGAGAACGGGCGTCCCCGCTCCCGCCTCGAGCGGGATTTTTTTTAGCCCCTGCGATTTAAGAAAAGGGGGGTTCACCCCTCGTGAAACATTCCGGGGTGGGGCGGGACGGCGCTCCCGCTTCCCCCCGACCGTCCTCCGGAACGCCGCCCCGGGCCGTCGTTAAATACTAATCGCGCTCGACCGCGAACGTTGATTTAAAAAAAGAGAGCCGAGGGGCTCCCTTCGTTTTACCGCGGCGGCTCAGCGCCCCGGCTCGATGCCCAGCAGGCGCAGGACGGTGGCGCCGGCGAAGCCCAGCACACCCAACAGGCCGGTGATGCTGGAGATGATGAGGAACACCTGGGGCAGGTCGTACGCCAGGAAGCCCAGGCTCAGCAGGGTTCCGACACCCGAGACGATCGTGAACGCCGCGAACACTAACAGGGCGAAGGGGACGACCTTGGAGGAGATCGCTTCGAGCTTGTTATCGGTGAAAATCGTCGAAATCTTCAACAGCACGAACCCGACGCCGCCGAGAACGGCCCCGATCAGGACCTGAAAGATGAACCAGCCCAAGCCGCCCATGCCGCCGGTGATGAGCATCAGTATCCCGGCAAGGGCTATCCCGCCGCCTACCAACATCACCTCCAGGTCGTTCAAGAGGCCCTTCAACTGCTCCTTGAAGATGAACCCAAGGGCGACCATACCTCCTCCGAAGAGGATGCCGAGTACGGGCTTCGCCGCTCCGTACCCGTAAACGCGCGTCGCCAGCGATGAGAGGAAAGCCTGTACCGGTCCGCCGAAGTTTGTGAAGGCGATGAAGAGCAACCCGAGCAACCCGAGTGAAAACACGATTCGGGCCCATCCGCCCTCGTCCAGCCGCGAGATCGCCGGGGCGGGTTCGGCCTCCGTCCGTGGCGGTTGTGCGGCGGACCGTTCGGGCGCCGTGGCCGTCGGCTGCGCTTGCCCGGTGGAATCCGCCGGGGTCGGCGCCTGGACCACCTGTTGACCGCATTGGGGACAGAAGTTCGCGCCCTCGGCAATCTCGGCACCGCAATTCGGACAGAACATATCCCTTCCTCTTTCGAAAGAGTCCCCCCGCATTCCCGGGGATTTTTAAAAAGCTTCCCTTTCGGCGGAATTTTATGATTAAACGGCGGCGCGGTCAACGTCCATCGGTCCCGCTCCTCCGCTTTCCTGCAAAGCGGGGGCCTTCTAGGCCCCCCTGGTCGGGGTGAGAGGATTCGAACCTCCGACCACCTGAACCCCATTCAGGTGCGCTACCAGACTGCGCTACACCCCGCAAGCTTGAAGCTTGACACTGTCCCGCGACGGGAGCTTTTTGTCGTTCGAAATGTCAGCGCCGCGAGCGACGCCGGTTTACTTATTAGGTTTCAGAGCTTGAAGCTCCACACTTAGCCGCGACGGGAGCTTTTTGTCGTTCGAAATGTCAGCGCCGCGAGCGACGCCGATCTACGTACACAGGTTTTAATTGAGCTTGAAGCTTGACACTGTCCCGCGACGGGAGTCTTTGGTTATTCGAGCGTTTATAGCCGCGAGCGACGCCGGTTTACTTTTACAGTTTTCTTAGCTGTAGGGGCGGGGCCCCGCCCGCGGGCGACCGCAGAGGACTCGTCCTACGGGTCGCCCCTACATCATCGCAGTTGGGGGTGATGGGCGGCTTCCAAATCGAGCCATTTTTCACCCGCACACCCCGACCGCCCACCCGCGGCGAGGGCGCATTATAGCAAACGGCCGGGGTCCAGTCCAGACGCGGGCGTCAAGCCAGGGCCTGCTCCAGGTCCGCGAGCAGGTCGTCGGCGTCTTCCAACCCCGCGGCGATGCGGACCAGCCCCGGCGTGATGCCGTACCGGGCCTGCTCCTCGGGGCTCATGGTGGAGTGCGTCATGCTCGCCGGGTGCTCGATGAGCGTGGCGCAGTCGCCCAGTGAGACGGCGACGGTCATCAGTTTTACGGAGTTGATGAGCCTGGCGCCCGCCTCCACGCCGCCGGCCACGTCGAAGCTCAGTATCCCCCCCGGGCCGAGCATCTGCTTTTTGCCGACCTCGTACTGCGGGTGCGATTCCAGGCCGGGGTAGCGCACCCGCTCCACCTTGGGGTGGCCGTCGAGGAAGCGGGCCAGCGCGATGGCATTGGCCTGGGACCGCTCGACGCGCAGATGAAGCGTCTTCAGCCCGCGCAGAAGGAGCCAGGACTGGAAGGGGGCGATGACCCCGCCGATGTCGGTGCGCCAGTCCCGCGACTCGTCCATGAATTCCCGGGGTCCGCAGTACGCCCCGGCCACCGCGTCCCCGTGGCCCCCGACGTATTTGGTGCAGCTGTGGAGCGCGATGTCGGCGCCGTACTCCAGCGGCCGCTGGAGGTACGGGGTGGAGAAGGTGTTGTCCACCACGAGGAGGACGTCCCGGGAGTGGGCCAGCTCCGCCACGGCGGCGATGTCGGTGACGGCCAGGGTGGGGTTGGCCGGCGTCTCGACGAAGACCAGCCGCGTGTCCGGACGCATCGCCCGCTCGATGTTCCCCGTATCGGTGGTGTCAACGAAGCTAACCTCGATGCCAAGCTTCGGCAACAGGTGCTCGAAGAGGGCGAAGGTGCCGCCGTACACCGCGTTCCCCGAAACGACGTGGCCCCCGTGGGCCACGTGACATAACAGGTTGTGGATGGCGGCCATGCCGGAGGCGAAGGCCAGCCCTTCGTCGGCGCCCTCCAGGTAGGCCAACTTTTTCTCGAAGACCTTGACGGTGGGGTTGTCCAGCCGGCTGTAAATGTAGCCGTCCTCCTCACCGGCGAAGCAGGCGGCGCCGTGCTCGGCCGACTTGAAGGCGAAGGTGGACACCTGGTAGATGGGGGTGCTCACGGCGCCGGTGGCGGGGTCGTGCTCGTCGCCGCCGTGGACGAATCGGGTGCCCCTGCCGGGGCGCATGGGGGGGTCTGCCATTCGTTGCCTCCCGTAACTCGCGGGTCCCTGTTTGAAACCGCAGCCTGAGACCGGAACGGGGTGATTATAGGTTCTGCCCCCCGCGTTGTAAATGTCGGGTTTACCATTTCGGCGGTTAACTGGTATAATCCCCCCGAACCCCTCCCCCGGTGACCGATGCCCGAGGAAACGCACCCCGGTGGCCTGGACGAGCAGTTGCGGAGCTGGTTCGCCTACCAGGACCGGCGTCGCGAGCTGCGCGCCGCGGCTCGGCGGTTCCGGGCGGCCTACCTCGCCGGCCGGACCCGGGAAGAGGGGACCATCTCCCCCCACCTCGTGTACCTTCTCGGCTTCCTGAAACGCAGCCGGGCTCTGGCCCGTCTGTCCTACGTCGGCGGGGACGGTCTGGTGCGCCGGCAGCGGCTGGTGGAGCTCTACGAGCTGGATTCGCCCCATTTCTGGGTTTACGACCTGGGCGGACCCGGGGCCGATGCCGGGCGCTCCCGCGGCGGCCGCCTGGTGCGCGTGGCCGGGTGGCGGACCATCCTGCTCAGGCCGCTGGTCTTCCAGACCTTCCGCCCCCGCAAGGACGTCATCGAGCGGATCGCCCGACTCCGGGGCCGGGAGGCAAAGCGGAGGGTCCGGCGCCTGATGCACAGCCTGGACCGCCGTCGGCGGGGGATTTTCTGACCCGGAGTTTTCTAGGGGCACCGTCCGACCGCGGGCGGTTTTTTTTACGTTCAAAGCGGGGGCCGTCTTAGATAAGGGGCGCATCCACAATAACTTGTTGACTACACGGACCGGATGTTGTTATACTCCGCCAGAGTTGCACATTCGCCGTAGCCGACGGGGCTGACGGACGGGCATCTCGCTTTCGGAACCTCGATCCCTTTGCCGGGTTAATCGCTTCTTTTCGTGTCACCGACCGGGAAATCTAGAAGAGCCGTGAAAAACTTAAAACGCGTCAAGGTAAAGGTCCGGAAAACCCCCACGGTTCTCGAGCCATTCCCCGGGTTTCGCGACACGAATCGGTGACCCCGCCCCGGCGGCCCGCCCAGCCAGCCCCGTCTCAATTTTTCCTCCAACGAGCGCCTCGGGCGTTTGAGACGGGGTGATCCCCAGTGGGCATCTTCTCCCCCCCCTACCTTTACATATCCCTGGTCGTGGTCCTGGTCCTCGGTGCGGGGCTGGGCTATTGGCTGCGCCGCATTTTCGCCAAACGCAGGCTCGCCTCCGCCGAGGAGGCCGCCGAGAAGCTCCTGGTGAACGCCCGGAACGAGGCCAAGTCCATCGTTCGGGAAGCCAAACTCGAGGCCCGGGACGAGGCTTCGGCCATCAAGCTCCAGTTCGAGAAGCAGGCCGACGAGCGTCGGGGCGAGCTCCAGCGCATCGAGAAATGGCTCTCCTCCAAGGAGGGCCAGCTCGAGAAACGGGAGTCGGAGTTAGATGAGCGACTGGAGGAGGTGAAGGCCCGGGGGAAGAAGCTCGAGGAGCTCGAGGTCACCCTGACCACCCGGGATGAGCATCTGGTCAAGCTCATTGACGAGCAGACGCGCCTGTTGGAGCACCTGAGCGGGATAACGGCCGAGGAGGCCAAGGCGATGCTGTTGGAGAACCTGCGCGCCGAGGTGGAGCACGAGTCGGTCAGGCTGTTGAAGGAGATGCGCGAGGAGGCCCAGGCCCGGGCCGAGGACGAGGCCCGCAAGATCATCACCAACGCCGTCCAGCGCATCGCCAGCGATCAGGTGTCCGAAATCACGGTCAGCGTGGTCCAGCTCCCCTCCGACGAGATGAAGGGGAGGGTCATCGGACGCGAGGGCCGCAACATCCGCGCCTTCGAGATGGCCACCGGCGTGGACGTGGTCGTGGACGACACCCCCGAGGCGGTGATCCTGTCCGCCTTCGATCCGGTGAAGCGCGAGATAGCCCGACAGACGATGGAGAAACTGATCCAGGACGGCCGCATCCACCCGGGGCGCATCGAGGACATCGTCGCCAAGGTGTCGGCGAAAATGAAGACCACCCTCCGCGAGTCCGGCGAGCAGGCGGCCCTGGACACCCACGTGCAGGGGCTGCACCTCGAGCTGGTGAACCTCCTCGGCCGGCTGCGCTACCGGACGAGCTTCGGTCAGAACGTCCTGCAGCATTCCCTGGAGGTCTCATACCTCGCCGGTATGATGGCGGCTGAGCTGGGTCTCGACGAGAAGCTGGCCCGGCGCGCGGGGCTTCTGCACGACATCGGCAAGGCCGTGGATCACGAGGTGGAGGGGACTCACGCGCAGATCGGGGCCGACCTCACCCGGCGGTTCAACGAAAAGCCGCCCGTGATCAACGCCGTCGAGGCGCACCACGACGCCGTCGAGGCCGCCACGCCCGAGGCGGTGCTTGTGATGGCCGCCGACGCCCTCTCGGCCGCCCGGCCCGGCGCCCGCCGAGAGACCCTCGACCTCTACATCAAGCGGCTCACCAAGCTCGAGGAGATCGCCGACTCCTTCCCCGGCGTCGAGCGCTCCTACGCCATCCAGGCCGGGCGGGAGATACGGATCATCGTCAATCCCGCGGATTCGGACGACCTCCAGGCCGACGAGATTTCCCACCTGGTGGCCCGCCGCGTCGAGAAGGAAATGGAGTATCCCGGCAAGATCAAGGTAACGGTCATCCGGGAGCACCGGGCGACCGACTACGCCTCGTAAGACGAACCATCCAGGACCCCCAGGGTGAAGCTCGGAAACTCGCTTCGGTTGATTCTGGCCAACCTCCGCCGCCACCGACGGCGCAGCGTCCTGTCCTCCATGGGGATAGCCCTGGGTATAGCCGCCCTGGTGTTTTTGGTCGGCCTGGGCCAGGGGGTGCGCCGGGAGGTCATCGAGGGCATCCTGGCCAAGCTCCCCTTGAACGAGGTCATCGTGACCCAGGGCCCGGGGCTCCTGGGCGAGCCGGCGCCGCTGGACGACGCGGCGGTCGAGCTCCTGGGGAGCCGCCCCGGCGTCACCGCCGTCTACCCCGCCCTCACCGCCGTCTTCCCCTGCTCCCTGCGGGGGGTGACCATCGGCCCCTTCTCCCTGCCCACCTTCCGCACCGACATGGGGGTTGACGGCTGGGACCCGCGGATGATCGAGGTCTCGGCGGCGGAATACCGCAATGTCACTCTCTCACCCGGCGAGATACCCGTCATCCTCTCCCCCCAGCTCCTCGATTTCTACAACGAGGGCTTCGCCCCGGCCAACGGCCTCCGGCGCCTGACCGCCGACCAGGCCCTCGGCACGCGCCTGGGCATCTTCCTGGGGCGGTCCAGCTTCGAGCGCGGGGCCTACGTCGAGCGCACCGGCGTGGTGGTCGGCTTCTCGCCCAAGGCGGTGGTGCTCGGGGTGACGATTCCCCTGGAGGAGGTCGAGAAGGCCGCGCGGCTCACCGGGCGGACCGGGCCGGAGGGCTACACCCGGGCCTACGTGGTCTGCGCCGACACCCGGGTCGCCGCCGAGCTGGGGGCCTTCGCCCAGGACTCGGGCTTCGGCGTCGAGAACAGCCGCGAGGCCGTCGAGAAGGCCGGCCTGACCATTGACACCGTCACCGCCGTCCTGGCCATCGTCGCCGTGATCATCCTCTTGATCGCCGCCTTCAGCATCTTCAACAACTTCAGCCTCCTGGTCAGCGAGCGCAGCGTCGAGATAGGCGTCCTGCGCTGTGTGGGCTGCACGCGGGGGGACATCCGCGGCCTCTTCGCCGGCGAGGCGGGTATAATCGGCCTGGCGAACGGCGTCGTCGGCGTGCTCCTGGGCTGGGGGTCCACCGCGGTGGCCAACGCGCTCCTGGTGGAGTACCTGCCCGAGTTCACCTTCAAGCCGAAGAACTTCTTCTACCTCCCCTGGTGGCTTTTCGTGAGCGGCGTTCTCCTGGCGCTTCTGGTGGCGGTCGTTTCCGCCTGGCTGCCGGCGCGGAGGGCCAGCCGCATACCGCCCGCCGAGGCGCTCCGCAAGCTGGAGGCCTAGGCCCTGCCGCCGCGGAGATTTTCCGCTCTACCGGGCGCACAATGAGACTCACCCTCCGCCACATCCTGCCGGTACTCCTCGTCCCCCTCGCCGCCTCGGCCTATTCCACCTTCGGCCAGAACAAGGTGGCCTACCGCGACCTGGACTGGCAGGTCCTGGCTACCGAGCATTTCGACGTCCACTTCTACCCCGAGGAAGAGGAACTGGCCGGTATAACCGCGGAGCTGGCCGAGAGGTACTATGACGAATTGGCGCTCTCGTTCGGCTGCACCGTGCCGTGGCGCGTCCCCGTCTTCGTCTACGCCGACCGGACCAGCTTCCGGCAGACGCGCATCTACGCCGGGTTCCTGCCCGAGTCCGTGGGCGGCTTCACCGAGTACATGAAGGGGCGGGTGGCCCTGCCCAACGGGGGCGACCTGGCCGACTTCGCCCACACCCTCCACCACGAGCTGGTCCATGTCTTCGTTTACGCCCTGCTGCGCTCCTCGGTGGAGGGGCGCGGCGTCGCCAGTTACGCCCGACCCTCCCTCTGGTTCGAGGAGGGGCTGGCCGAGTACCTCAGCCAGGGCGCCAATACCGAGATGGAGATTTACGTGCGGGACCTGGTGCTCGAGGAGAAGGTCGTCCCGCTCACCGAACTGGAGTACTACGGCCCGGTGTTTCTCTTGTACAAGGAGGGCCAGTCCGCCGTGGCTTACATCGCGAATACCTACGGCGAGGACGCCCTCTTCGATCTCGTCCGCAAGTCCTACACCAGCGAGTACTTCAGCGTGGTCCTCCGGGACGCGCTGGGGGTGGACCTCGAGGAGCTCGACCGGGACTGGCGGAATTGGCTGAAGCGGCGCTACTACCCCGAGGTCGCCGACCGGCTGTTCCTGGACGAGGCGGGGGAGCGCCGCACCGGCGAGGTGGAGATGGCGCTGGCTCCCGCCTATGCCGAGAAGGACGGCGTACCGGGTTTCGTCTACCTCTCCGACTACCTGGGCTACCAGGGTCTCTTCTGGGCGCCGCTCGAGGGGGACCTCGACTACACGAGCCTCCTCATCGCCGAACGGGACCCCGCCTACGAGAGCCTGCTCATGTTCGCCACCTCCCTGGACGCCGACCCCGCCGGGCGGGTGGCCTTCGTCGCCGGCCGTCAGGGGCGGGACGAGCTCTGCGTGTACGACCTGAGCTCCGGCGGCGTGACGGATCGGTACACCGTGGGGGACACCGTGGCCCTCTCGGACCCCTCCTGGGACGGGGGGAGAATCATCCTCGTGGGATTGGACGCGAGCGGCGCCTCGGACCTCTACGTGGTGAACGCGTCGAACGGCTCGGTGGAGCGGCTGACCCGGGACTTCGCCTACGAGTCGGACCCCGTCTTCACCCCCGACGGGGAGGCGGTGGTCTTCGCCTCGAACTCCGGGGGCGTTATCATCTCCGGCGACCGGAACCTCTTCCGGCTGGAGCCGGATACGGGAACGGTGGTTCCCCTGACCGAGGGGCCCTGGAAGGACTCCGGCCCCTTCTTCGATCCCGGGGGCCGGCTGTGCTTCACCTCGGACCGCGGGGGGGCCGCCGACCTCTACCGCCTGGAGACCGACGGCTCGGTCACGCGCCTGACACGCCTCTTCACCGGGGCCTGGAACGCCTCCTTCACCCCCGACGGACGCGTCCTGTGCGAGGGGCTCCAGGGGTACCGGTTCGGCGTCTACCTCCTCGACGGGCTCGAGGAGTGCGCCGCGGTGGAGGAGCCGGCGGTCGCCGTGGAGGAGGAGCTCCCCAGCCTGGCCACCCGGGAGGAGATAGGCGAGGTCCACCCCTACAAGACGGAGTTCACCCTGGACGTCGTCCGCTCCGAGGTCGCCTACGACCCCGAGTTCGGCACCGGCTTCGGCACGGCCCTCGGGCTGACCGACCTCACCGGCGACCAGCAGATGATCTTCCAGCTCTACTCGGTGGGTGAGAGCTTCGACAACTTCTTCGACTACCTCAACGTCGCCGCGACCTACGTCAACCGGAGCCGCCGTCTGGGGTGGGGCGTCGGGGCCTTCCACTACGTGGACGACTACACCGACTACACCACGCTCATCCCCTACTACGAGAGGCGGTACGGGGTCGTCGGACTTTTCAACTATCCATTCAGCCGCTACGTCCGCCTGGAGGCGAGCGTCGTCGCCCGGGGGAGCGAGCTCTACGACTACATAGACGAGACCTGGACCAACCGCCCCCTCGCCTCGGGCTACCTGGGCTTCGTTTTCGACAACACCCTGTGGGACCTGATCGGGCCGGTGGACGGCGCGCGGGTGAACCTGTCGGCGGGCCAGACTTTCGATCTCTCCACCGGGAGCGCGGCCTACGACTCCTTCTGGGGCGACCTGCGCTACTACCTGCGCACGAGCCGGCGCACGACCCTGGCCACCCGGGTCGTCGGGCGCTTGTCCGACGGTCCCGACGCGCGCCGCACCTACTTCGGCGGCTCGCTCTCCATGCGCGGCTATCCCTTCGGCTACTTCAACGGCACCCGCCTCGTCATGGGCAACCTCGAGTGGCGCTTCCCGGTGCTGGACTACCTGGCCCTGGGGCTGCCGGCGGGCACCATCGCCTTCACCCACGTCGAGGGCGCGCTCTTCTTCGACGCGGGAACCGCCTGGGATTCGGGCGAGGACGTTCCCGGTCTCGAGGGGGACTTCGGGGTGGGGCTGCGCCTGGGGCTCGGGCCCTTCGTCGCGTTGCGCTTCGATTTCGCCTGGCTCACCGATTTTTACGAGGTTCAGCGGGAGGCGGAGTTCGGGTTTTACATCGGCTGGAATTATTAATGGAAGCGGCGGGGTTAGGAATCCCCGCCCTACGGCCGACGAAAGCCGGACGTAGGGGCCGACCGGCGGCGCGCCGTTCAGGTCGGCCCGCGGGCGGGTCTAAAGACCCGCCCCTACATCATCGCAAACGGGTTGACAAACCGTCCAGCGTTGGGTTAACCTTTGCGCCCGCGGGATACAACACCGGGGAGCACGGATGATACGCACCTACCAGCCCAGCCGAATCAAGCGCAAGCGGGACCACGGTTTCCGCAAGCGTATGCGCACCAAGGGCGGCCGCCTGGTCATCGCCCGCCGCCGCGCCCGGGGCCGAAAACGGCTCACCCACTAGTCCGGCGTCCCGATGCAACGTATACCGAGAGAGGTTCCCGCGAGGGGCCTTTTTCACACCCGCCCCGGATGAGTTACAATAGAGCGATGCGCCACCCGCACCCGCGCTCGTCGAGGCTGACCTCCGCCCGGGACTTCCGTCGGCTGTTCAGGTCGGGGAGGCGCCTGCAATCGGGCCCGCTCCGCCTCGTCTGGCTGACCGAGGGGGTCGAGGGGCTGCGCTACACGACGGTGGCGGGGCGCAAGGTGGGGAATGCCGTGGTGCGCAACCGCGTCCGCCGCCGCCTGCGCGAGCTGTTCCGCGTCAATAGGCACCTTTTTAACGTACCCGCCCATCTGGCGCTGGTGGCCGGACCGGGGGCGGGGGAGCTGCCCGGGAACGAGCTGCGCCGCCTGGCGCTGGATCTGTGGGACCGGGCCGGTCTCCTGGGGAGTGAAGATGGACCCTGAATTCACCGAGTTGAGACGGAGGGTGCGCGAGTTGTCGGGCCTGAACCTCCGCCGGACCGACCTCCTCGCCGAGGCCTTCACCCAATCCTCCTGGCGCAACGAGAACCCGGAGTACACGCGCGATTACCAGCGCCTGGAGTTCCTCGGCGACGCGGTGATTGACCTGGTGGTGGCCCGGGAGCTGTACGAGAGCCTACCCGGGGGCAACGAGGGGGACCTCACCCAGGAGCGGGCCTCCCACGTCAAGGGCGAAAACCTCGCCCGGATGGGGCGGGAGCTGGGGCTCGGCGAGTTCGTGCGGCTGGGCAAGGGTGAGGAGCAGTCGGGAGGCGCCGAGCGCAGCGGTCTCCTCGAGGACCTCTTCGAGGCGCTCGTGGGCGCGATTTTCCTCGAGCACGGCTACACCATTGTGGCCGACTTCATCCGCCGGATACTTCTGGGCGTGACCGAAGACGACCTCTTGACCACGGATAACCCCAAGGGGAAGCTGCAGGAGCTCTGCCACCGGCGGAATTTCACCCAGCCGGGTTACGAGTGGGAGGTGAGCGGGCCGGACCACGAGCGGTGCTACCGGGCGCGGGTCATAGTGGATGGCGTGGTGCGCGGCGAGGGGGAGGCCGGTTCGAGGCGCCTGGCGGAGGCGAGGGCCGCGGCCCGCGCGCTGGAGCTCTTGGGGGAGGATTAGGGGACGTGATGAAACCCTACTCCGCGCCTCGGCGATTGCGCTGACGTAGGGGCGGACCTTTAGGTCCGCCCGCGGGCGACCGTGGAGGACTCGTCCTACCGGTCGCCCCTACGGGGCGGATGCGCGGGATAAGGATGTAGGGGCAGGTGTCCACACCCGCCCGTGTGATTCACCACCGCCCGATGCTTGAACGTAGGGCGGGGATTTGCCAGGGGCATAGCTCGCTTCGCTCGGTTCCTATCCCCGCCGCTTTTTTCTAAGGCAGCCCTCACCCAGGTCCGTGCCTCGATGCTTGCGCTGACGTAGGGGCGGACCTTTAGGTCCGCCCGCGGGCGACCGTGGAGGACGCGTCCTACCGGTCGCCCCCTACGAGGTTGTACCGTAGGGGCAGGTGTCCACACCCGCCCTTTTAATAAATAACCCCTCATCCAGAGGGGTGAGGGGATAATGGGGGACCCGATGAACGTCAGGATGCCTTGGGGACCTCCGCCGCCGCCGCGGGCAGCCGCCGGACGAAGCTCGACTGCGGGCAGGCCCGCAGGGCGTCGGCGAAATCGTGCCCCGGATGGTCGAAGTCCAGCACCGGCAGGGCATCGTCCATCTCGATCCCGCCC
>DATKYS010000072.1 GCA_035528375.1 bacterium | reverse complement strand
GATGAACAGGTCGAAGTTGCGTTTGAAGCCGCCGTGATAGACCTTCAGCCGCCGCTTGGCGTAGCCCCAGAAGTTCTCGATGCCGTTGATGTGGCTGCGGCCGTTGGAGAAGGTCTCGCCGTGATTGACGCGCTCGTGATGGAACCCGTTGAGCGACAGCTTGTTGTAGGCCGAGTAACCGTCGGTGTAAACGATGGAGTCCAGCTCGACGTTGGCCCTGATTGCGCCGATGAGCTGCTCGCCGTCGCAGCGTCGGGGGAGGATAACCCGGACCTCGCCGCCGCGCTTCAACAGGCCGAAGACGGGCACCTTCCCGGCGGCGCCCCGGCCGCGTTTGCCCTTGCGCACGCCACCGAAGTAGGACTCGTCGGCCTCGATGTGCCCGTGGAGCTTTGACAGTTGGGCCTCGCGGTCGGTGGCAATCCGCTCGCGCAGCCGTCTGTAATAGCGGGTAACGGTGACGTTGTTGAGAGACAGGTCCCGGGCCGCCGCGGCTGCGGGCACCCCCAGCCAGAACAGCCGGGCGATCTCCTTGAGCTGCTTGGCGCACACCCCGCGCCGCTGACGCCTGTGGGTGAACTTCTTGCCGCATCGTTTGCACTTGCGGCGCCCATCGGCCAGCGTGTACTGCCAACGGTAGTTGCAACGGGGGCACTTGATGTGCCGGTCGGATGACGCCTTTCCTGCCACTTTTGCCTCCTCACATCTGTGGCAGGATAACACTCCTCAATCAACGTGTCTCTAGCGTTATGAACACGGATAATGGTCCGTTTAGGTAAGACGATCCCAAAACTTTTAGCAAAAATAGAAAAATAAAAAACCAAATGAATACTAAAAGCATGGGAAAATGCAAGATTAATTATTTGTAAATGTACATAGAATAGGTATGGATTAATTACCAGGAATAGAATATAGAATTTTTTAAAACACCCCGGTTAATCCGGGGTGTTACGTCTGATAATGAGGGTTATGTATCCTACTTCTTCCTCTTGTGACGGTCCGCACGACGCTTTTTCTTCCTTTTATGAGTGGCTATCTTCTGCCTCTTGCGCTTCTTGCCAGAACCCAAGTCCCACCCCTTTGAATCTTGCTTTGAAATGAAGGGCCCAACAGGCGTACGAGGGCCCGACTATAGCATAAAGGCGAGAGATTTTGACTGCGTTTTTTTAATCGGGCAGGATGGACTTCAACTGCTTGGAGGGCTTGAAATGGGGGACCCACTTGTCTGCGACGCGGATCATCTCGCCGGTGCGGGGGTTGCGGGCCAGGCGGGCCCGTTTCTTGCGCAGGCGGAACGTCCCGAAGCCCCGGATTTCGATGCGCTGCCGGTAAAGGGTTTCGTCTTTTCCGGATTTCGTCAGGGAAACGGTTATCATATCCAGGATCGCATTTATCAATTCCGTGGTCTGTTTGAGCGTTAATTGAGTTTTTTTCGCGATCCGTTGAGCGAGGTCCGCCTTGGTCATTCCCCTACTCCTTTCCGCGAGGTCCAGCGGTTTTATTATCCATAAAAAGTTACTGCGATGCAAGTTATGAATTGCGCCCCACGGTGAGGTCCTGATACCGGCCGCACTTGTCCCCCCAGCGGCTGATGACGACCCCGTTCTGGAGTATCTCCACCACCTCGCACACGTTGGGGCAGTTGCCGCACTCGAAGCCGAGGGTTTTGTACTCGAACTCCGCCGCCTGGAAGCCTTTGAACCGGGTGGAACCGGTGACCGCCACGCGCTCCAGGGCCAGCTGGGCGGCGCCGATGGCCCCCATGACGTCGTGGTAGGGAGGGACGATGACCTCGAAGCCCAGGTGCCTCTCGAAGGCGCTCTTGATGCCTCGGTTGGCCGCCACCCCGCCCTGGAAGACCACGGGCGGCTTTATGTCCTTGCCCCGGGCGATGTTGTTGAGGTAGTTGCGCACCAGAGCCTCGCAGAGGCCGGCGATGATGTCATCGGTCGTGTGGCCGATCTGCTGCTTGTGAATCATGTCCGATTCGGCGAAAACTGTGCAGCGGCCGGCGATGCGCACCGGGGCGGTGGAGCGCAGCGCGTGGCCGCCGAAATCCTCGATGGGGATGGACAGGCGGGCCGCCTGCTGGTCCAGGAAGGAGCCGGTACCGGCGGCGCAGACCGTGTTCATGGCGAAATCCACCACGATGCCGTCGCGCAGAATGATGATTTTCGAATCCTGGCCGCCTATCTCGAAAACGGTACGCACGCCGGGGATGACCAGCGAGGCCGCGATGGCGTGTGCCGTTATCTCGTTCTTGACCGAATCGGCGCCGACGAGGACCGCGGTGAGCTGCCGCGCCGACCCCGTTGTCCCCACCCCGGCGATGTCGCCGGTCCGGTCGCCCAGAAGTTCCCTCATCTCCGCGAGTCCCCGCTGCACCGTCTCGATGGGCCGCCCCAGGGTGCGCAGGTACAGCTTCTCCACCACCCGGCTCTGTGGGTCTATGACGGCCAGATTCGTGCTGACCGAACCGACGTCCACACCCATGAACAGCTGTTCGCCCAAGTTGCTACCCCGCCAGGTGCGCCGGCACCGCCAAGGAACGCTTGCGGGCCATCAGGTCCACGAAGGCCTCCAGGCGGGTCATTATCCCCGCCTCGGCGGTGTGCTCGTCAATTATTAGTGTCATAACCGGTATTTTACATTCTTCCGAGACCCTCGTAAGGATGTTCTGGGCCACTATCTCGGGCATGCAGGTGAAGGGCATCAGATGCACGATGCCGTCGTAGCCCTCCCCGGCCAGTCGGACCGTCTGCCCCACGGTGACGAGGGACTCGCCGCCGGCGTCGTACGCCAGGTACTCGCCGGCGAAGGCCTTTGCCACCTCGCGGGTGTTCTCCTCCTTTGTCCCGCCCACGGTCATCTTGTGGTGCAGCCAGGCCGAAAGGGAGACCGGCCGCGTGACCAGCACCCCCATGCGCCCGAGCTTCCTCTCCAGGTCGAAGTTGACGAAACGCTCGAGAACTACGTAGAGCTCGCCCACAACGCCCACGCGCAGGAGCCCGCCCTCGGGGATGTCGCGCCGGGGCAGGTCGGCGAACTCGCGCCTTGCTCTCCGTTCGATGGCCCACAATTTTAAATAACCCCCGGCTTCGTCCACCGCCTGGAGGCACTTGTCCTGCAGCTTATCGGCCTCCCGGGGATTTTTGCACACCGGGCGCGCCTGCCGGGTCAGCTCCTCGACGTGCTCGATGGCCGAAAGTTTGCGCAGGCCGAATTTGAACGCCCGCCAGATGGTCAAGAGGGATTTACCGTTGGAGATGTGGCGGAACATCTCCACGAAATCCTCCTTGGTGTCCTGGGAGAAGTAGTAGAAAGTCACGTCGTAGCCCATGTTCCGCAGAATCTGCTCCTGGATGATGCCGTAGTAGCCGAAGCGGCATGGTCCGCCGCCGCCGATGACCAGGACGGTGTCCGCGCCCTGGTTCAGCGCCTCGATGAAGTCGCCAAGGTTGATCTTCAGCGGGAGGCAGGCGGTCTCCGGGGAGTGGCGCACGCCGAGCTCCAGGGTCCGCTTCGACGGCCGCGGCGGCACGACGTACTCGCGCCCCAGCGCCTCCAGAAGAACCCGGAGTGCGATGTACATGTTGCCCATGTGGGGGAAGGTCAGAATCATGCCTTACTTCCGCCCGTAGTACAGTTCCTCAGCCACCTCCCGGACATGAACCGGGAGCTTTTTCAGTGGATACTCGCCCCGGGAGATGGCTCCTGCGCGCCACCACCAGGGGGACGCCGAGGTCGGAGCTATCTGGTCACGATCCAACTCTTCGCCGATGTGCGCCGGTCGAGAACGGCCAGGTCTTCCGTGACATCTTCGCCCAGTACCTCGCCTATTTGAGTCCTGCATTCCAGCAGCGCTTCGGCCTCCTGCGACAGTGCCTCCTCCTCCGCCTCCGTTATCCAGCCCAGGTACGCCCGCAGGGCGTCGGCGTAGCTCACCGTTTTAATTTTACGCACGCCTGTCCCTCTTGCGCCGAATCATGTCCAGGAACGCCTCCAGGCGCGTCATGAGCCCCGCCTCACCGGTGTGCTCGTCGAGGACGATGGAGGTGTAAGGCATCCGGGGGTGCCTGGCCGCCACGGCCTCCACCAGCGTCTCCAGCATGGAGGCCGGTCCGCACTGGAAGGGCAGGACGTAGAAAACCCCGTCAACCTCCTCCTGGCGCATGAAGTACCCGGCGGCTCCCAGTATCTCCCGGCTCAGCGTCCAGTAGGGCGGGCGCTTGTAACTCCCCAGTTCCCGGTCCAGCGTCTGGTGGTCCACGCTCTCGTGGGTCAGAATCCGGCAGCCCATTCCGCGCAGGCGCCCTAAAATATCCAGGGAGATGAAGGGGTCGAAGAGGATGTAGGAGCGGCCTATTACCCGCAGCTCGAGCTCGTCCCCCTCCTCGGGGGCGACGTAGGGCTTTTCCTTTTCGATGGACTCCAGGAGCGCGGCGGGGTCCTTTCCCTGGATGCAGTCGGCGCGGAAGGCGGCCTGGGCCCTCTCGGCGGCGCCCAGGGCCTTTTCCGTCTCCTCGGGGCCGAACCCCAACAGGCGGGCCGCCTCACCCAGCGTCTCCAGAATCCCACCCGCACCCTTGTTCACGTCGGCCACCGGCGAAATCAGCGGCAGGTTTACCGAAATGCAGCTCTTCACCATGTCCGGCAGGCCGATGAACTTCGGGCAGAGGGATGATCCCGTTTCCAGGCTGACCAAGCGGGGGAGGAAGATGTGATCCACGGAGCCCTCGAGGGCGTGGATGTGCCCAAAAGTCACCTTGAGCGGCAGGCAGGCGTCGTCCACCGTCGAGGCAATCCCCCAGGCGACGAGGTCTTTGTTGCTCGGGGGCGAGACTACCAGCTCGACGCCGAGGCGGCGGAAGAAAGTGGCCACGAGCGGCAGGAAGCGGTAGTAGAGGATGAGGGTCCGGGGGAGCCCGATGCGCATTGAACTCCTCAATTACCTACACACGCGGTCGGTAATGGTAAACCGGCGGTCCGGGCTTGTCAAACTAATCCGGTTTACCCAGTCCCAGATAGATGGGGCTCCGGCGGTAGAAGCGCTCCACCTGCAGGGCGATGACCTTGATCACGGCCGCGATGGGCACCGCCAGGAAGGCCCAGACTATGCCGAACTGCAGGCCGACCAGCACGGAGAGAATCAAGAGCACCGCGCCGAGGCCCACCTTCTTCCCCACCACCAGGGGGTCGAGAACGTAGCCCGAGATGGTGAAGCTCACCACGTAGAGCGCCAGGGTCAAAAGCATCGTCGGGGCGGGATCCGGGGTGAAGAATGCCATGGGCACGGCCACGGCCCCGGCCACCACCGGGCCGAGGAAGGGAATGAAGTTCAGTATTCCGGAGATGACCGCCAGGGGGATGAAGAAGGGCACCCCCAGGAGCCACAGCCCGACTCCGGTCACGACCCCGATGAAGGCGCAGGTGACGAGCTTGGCACGGAAGAAACCCACGAAGACGCGGTTCACATCATCGCCGAAATCTTTCACCCGCCCGTGGTGCCGCTGGGGGACCAGGTCGGTCAGCCGCTTCTTGAAGCGGTCCACGTCGCGCAACAGGAGGAAGGTGAAGATGGGGATTAATACGAGATTCCCCAGGTCGCCCAGGCTCGCCAACAGTCGCTCCAGGAGGACCGCCACGTCGGGGATGGCCTCGGAGATGGCGGTCTGGAGCCGGGCGGTGAGCGATTGCACCGCGTCCCGAAGCTCGGGAGAGCCGCCGGCGATTCCGTCCAACCACCGCTCCACCCGACCCACCAGGCTGGTGAAGTCGAACTCACGCAGACGGGCGATGTCGTTCCGGACCGTGGGAACCAGGAGCAGGGCCAATCCGACGATAAAACCGACGGCCACGACGATGACCGTGAGCGCGGCGACGGCGCGCAGCCGCCCACCCTTCCGGTCCTTCGGCGGCTCGGCGTGCTCGTGGCGGGCCAGGCGGTGGATGAATTTATCCACCTTATCCGCCGCCGGGTCCAGGAGAAAGGCCAGAAACAGGGCGACGACGAAGGGGAAGAAGGCGTCCCAGAGGTTGAATACGCCGTAGATGACGCCGGCGACGGTAACCAGGGCGATGAGTGAGATGGCCCGCGAGTCGTGATAGGCGAAGGGGACCAGAATCAGCACCAGGGCGAGCCAGACCACGAAGGGGGAGACGACCGGCCAAACCAGGTACACGAACAGGCCCAGGAAGCCGAGGAAAACGACCATGACCGTCCAGAGCGGCACCCTGCCGGTCGGCCGCCTGGGATAGTCGGTCGGGATGAGGTCGTGGTCGTCCGGCTCCCTGTCCGTCAAGAGACGCTCCCCTCCGTGCTGCGGTGACCTAGTATAGCACGATTTATAAACAAGATGGGACCGGGGGAAAGCCGGCCCCGCGGGCGGAAAGGCCCTTTTTGGGATCACACATCCGTTTCGGACCCGACCCGACCAGATAGGCGTGGATCACGCGTAACCCTCGTAGGGGCCGACCTTCAGGTCGGCCCGATATTTCCCTCTCCCTTTTAGGGAGATGTGCGCCTAAAGGTTAGGGTGAGTGTCGGATATTAAAAAGTTAACCGGGCAGGGTACGGAGCCCCCGCCCTACATCTTGCAGCGCGGCGGTGAATTAACGAACGGGCGGGTGTGGACACCCGCCCCTACGCTGAATCGTTGGCCGTTTCTTTAAACGTCGTAGGGGCCGACCACGGCGCGCCGTTTAGGTCGGCCCGCGGCGGCCCGCAGAGGGGCCGCCCTACGTCAGCGCACCTTGGGGTGGAGGCTGCCTTAAAAAAACGACGGGGATTAAAATCCCCGCCCTACTTATGTGCACGACGACCAAAAACCGGCCGGCTCAGACCAACCCATATTGAAATAAACGGTCCGGGGACGGTTGGCCCTCTTTACCGGCCCAGGCTGAGACACGCGGCTCTGATAACGGCGGTCTTCCTTAACGGCCCAACGTGTGGCCCGGATGATGGTTGGCCCTCTTTACCGGCCCAACTCGGCGTCGCGCTCATGGTTCCAGGTGACCCACTCGTCCAGCTCCAGCTCGTCCTCGGGTGAGAACTCCCCGGAGGCGGCCACGGAGCCGTCGGGCGCTATGTAGAGCTGCTGCATCCCACCCAGAATTACCTGGGTCCACTGCTCTTCGGACACCTCGTGAGGTCCCGAGACCTCGTGCGGGCCGACGACCTCGTACCGCTCACCGGACTCCCCCTCGCCTTCGGTACCCTCGGTCTCCCAGAACATGGGGCCCTCGATGGCGGCCATGGGATTCCACAGCTCGACGCTGCCGTCATAAACGCGCAGAAGGGTCGAGGTGTCGGGGTAAACGTCGGTGCGGAAGACGGTCCCCCGGCACGCCGCGGTGGCCGTCGGCGTCTTGACGACGTAGTTGCTCGCGGGGTCGGTGAAGGGGGTAACGGTGGACCACAGCCTGCCGCCCGTGGAGGAGACAACCGTGCTGGTGGCCAGCCCGCTGGTGGACGACCGCTCGATGGTCAGATCGGAGTTTGACGAGAGGCGGACGAGGGAGCCGTCGTCGAAGGCTATCTCCGTTCGGGATCGGTCCCCGGTATGGACGATGTCCCCGCCCTTGAGGCGCGATCCGAGGGAGGCCGAGAAGCTCTCGCCCCCGCGGAAGACGCTCACGCTCCCCACCATGTAGGTCACCTCCGCCCCGGCCAGGGCGGCGGTCAAGAGGGTCGCGCAGAGGAGTATAAAAGCCCGTTTGATCATCTTGTAACCCCCGCCGCTACAGTTCCTGCACGGCCAGTTGTCCGGGCTGGAATCCGCCGCCGGAGATGGGCTCGGCCAGCGACTCACCCGGTCCCACGGTCTCGATCCTCACGCTGCCTATCCGGCTTCCCCGCTCCCCCCGGACGTTCGCGGGGGTGTAGATGACGAAGATGTCGCCCGGAGCGGCGTTTTCCTCGAAGCCAATCGGAAGGATGACCCTGTCCCCTTCCACATCGGTTATCCAACCCGACCAGGGTGTCTTTTCGAAGGCTGGTGCAAGGTCCTCCGCCAGCTTGTCCACGGCTCCCAGGGAGGCACGCCCCTCGAGTGTATCCAGGAACTCCTCGTTGGGTCCGATGACCATACCGGGGTGCCAGCGATTCGTGTTGCTCTGGGCGAGGAGCTGCTCGGTCTGTGTTTCGGTGATGAACTCGCCGGTGGGCGCCAGGTAGAGCCGGATTTCGAGACTGACGTCAGCCTCGTCCCGGCGGAACCCCACCTCCCCAAAACTCTCCGAGAGCCCGAAGTTGTGAACCTCGCCGATCAGGTATATCTGGACGCCCAACTCCCGCAGTTGAGCCGGGAGGGTGAGCACCGGTCGCTCCAGGGAGCCCGGTTCCCGGTATTCCGTCCCCAGGGCGACGGTCCCTCCGAGCTCGACGACCAGGTCCCTCCGTGTCAGTGGGAGAATCCCGGGCAGCTCGCCGAGCCTTTGGGCGAGCATCTCCTCCAGGCCGCGGGCCTGCTCCTCGGTCACCTCGAGCCCGGGCCGCAGATCAACCACAAGGAGCCGGTCTATCGTCGGCGCGGAGGCGGTCTGGGTGAAGAGGCAGCCCGCCAGAGAGAGGAGCGCGATTGTTCCGTAAAATCTTCGCGTCGGTCGAGTCCGATTTTCCGGCCGTAAAGCCGGGGCGGGAGGGATACGCCCGGCCCGCCCCGTGGTCATTCAAAGGATCGGGTCAGAACGTATTCTCCCGGACGATGTCCTGGGCGGAGAAACCGCCACCGGCCACGGCCCGGCATATGGCGTATTTCTCCTTGACTTCCATCACCTGCACGGTACCGATGAGGGTTTCCTCGGCGCCCAGGGAGATGCCGGTGACGGGGTCTATGAGGTCCTCGCCTTTCTGGTAGATGCGGAACTCCATGCCGGTCTCGATGCCGGAGTCCATGCCGGCGTTGATGTAGACTTTCTCGTCGTCGGCCTTGACCACGGCTCCGGTCCAGGGTACGTCCTTGAGCTTGATGATGATGGCATTGACGATTTCGTCAATGGCCTGCCGGGCGGCCTTGCCCTCCAGGGTGTTGTCCCAATCGGAGCCCTTGCCGATGATCATGCCGGGGACCATCAGGACGCCGCCGGTCTCCGATTCCTCACCGGTGGCCTCGTGGCTGAAGATGATCTCGCCGGTGACGGTGTCTATGATGCGGATGTTGAGGCCGACGCGGGCCGTAACGCGGGAGAAGCCGATGCCGCCCATGAAGGTGCCGAGGCCGACCTCGTCCTTCTGGGTGGAGAACTCGGTGACCGCGCCGTAGACGATGGCCTGCACGCCGAGGAGCTTGCCGATCTCCGGGGCGGTCTGGGGGGTCACCAGGCCGGTGGTGCCCAGGGCCTGCTCCTTCATGATCGCGGCCAGCTGCTCCCGCTCGAAGACCTGGAACTTGCCGCAGTTGACCAGGGCGGTGGCCAGCACGTCGGACAGTCCGGTTCCCACGTTGTAGGAGCTGCCGGCCTTGTCCTCCAGCTCGGAGATGGCGATGCGCTTGCGCATGTCCATGGCGGAGGAGGCGACGGCCAGGCTGAGCACGAATACCAGGGTCGCGAGAACGATTTTACGCATGGAAAGCCTCCAGGCCTAGTTGAAAAGGTTACACGTAAGGGCTTCGCCGTTACGGAACTCTCTCGGTCAGCACGGTGAAGCCGTCCGCATTATTCCGTGCTGCCCTCTTTGGGCGGCGTCTCGCCCTTGGGGGCGATGGCGATGTCAACCGTGTTGCGCGTCTGACCGTAAACGATGACCTCGAAATCGCCCTCGGCGCGGGGCTTGTAGTTTATCTCCTTGGCGATCTGGGCCGCGTCGTAGTCAGAGGCTATCTCCAGCTTGGCCGTGAGGCCGAAGTGGCTGCGCACGATGATGTTCTCCACGCCGCGGATGCTCTCGCGGAGCCAGGTCTGGAGCTTGGTCAGCGTGGCGTTGTCGGCGTTGTAGACGGTCATCTGGACCGTGGAGCCGGTGGCCGCGCGGCGGGACCAGTCCTTGAGGATCTGGCCGATGACGACGTCCGAAGCGGCCTTGGCCGCCTTGCGCAGCGCCTCGTTGCCGCCGGCCAGGTCGTCGGTATGGGCCGCCTTGTCGGACTTGGAGGTGGAGGCGATCAGCGTAGCGGTGTCGGTCTCGTAGACCTTGATGTTGCAGGTGGCCTGGTAGGACTTCATCCCCGACCCGGCGGTGACGCCGTATGCCACGATGTCGGAACCCTTGACCACGGCCTTCCCGGTGAGCACGTACTCGGCGCCGTACTGGAGGCCGATTTCGGCGGCGGCCAGGGGGTCGCCGGTGAGGGCGGCCTTGACCATGTCGCGGTCAATGTTGCGACGCGCCTGCTGCGCGTCCACGAGCGGGAAATCCTTGTCGAGGAAAATCTCCTGCAGCGTCATCTCGGTGGTGCCCATGTCCAGGGAGTCGTACCAGTAGTAGTGGTAGCCCTCCAGCATGTTCTCCTCCTCGATGATGATCATTATCCGCGGGTTGCCGATGAGGGCCGTCACGGTCCGCACGTCGAGATCGTCGAGCTTGGCCTGGAGCATGCTACGCGCGATGGTGCACTCCACCTCGACCTCGTAGGAGTTCTCGAAGGAGCCGTAGCCCTCGCTGATGATATTGTATCCGAGGACGTAGGCGGTGGCTCGGGCGTAGATGGAGTCCTCCAGGGTCGAGAACATCTCCACCATGGTCTGTGAGTCCAGAAACATGCCGGTCTGCTGCTCGACGGCGTTCCGGAGGGCGTCCTTGACGGCGTCGTCGCGGGCCTTGGCGATGTCGCCCGAGTAGATGACGCCGAGGCCGGTGCTCCGGACGGTGATGGTGTCCTGGGCCTGGACCACTCCGACCAGGCAGAGAACCCCTACGAGCAAGATGAGGGGGAATGTACGCATCGTAACTCCTCGGCCGTTGGGCGGCGCGTCCGCCCCCAGGTTAAAACGTCTAAGGGGGCGACCGGGCCGCCCCCCGAAAATCCTAGTAGTGGGCGAGGATGGTCTCTACGGTGCGGACGGCGCTCACGGCGTCGGTCCCGGTGATGAAGTCCAGCGGCCGGAAGAAGCCGTC
The DNA here is from genome assembly GCA_035528375.1 of bacterium. NCBI lineage: Bacteria > bacterium. Next base: position 68,802 of record DATKYS010000072.1, on the reverse strand, counting down.
GGGGTCGCCGGCCAGAATCCCCCGGCTGGTGCAGGCGACGATGGCGCCGTAGGCGAAGTTGTCCGCCCGTACGTCCTTGAAGATGCTATCGCCGGTTATGCCCCGGGTCATGAGGTCGGGGTCGCCCGTGGTCAGGGACAGCACCTTGGCGGCCAGCATGGCGAACTCGGAGCGGTTCAGCTTGGCGTCGGGCAGGAAGCTGCCGTCGGGGTAGGGCTCCATGAGGCCGGTTTCGATGCAGAGGTTTATCTCGGGCAGGGCCCAGTGCTCGGCGATGTCGGTGGCGTAGTAAGAGGTGGCGCCGGTTTCGGGCTCACCGGGGCCGACGAAAACGGGGCCGCCGTAGCTCGTCACCGACCGGCGCTCCAGGCGCGACAGGTCGAGCTCGCGGGCGAAGAGGGCCGCCGCGTCGGCGCGGCCGATACGGTAGTTGAAAGCGATGGCCCGGTAATTCTGGTCGTCCACGCCCTGCATCAGCCGCTTGGCCACGGCGAGGCGGTCCCAGGCATCCTGGACCTCGGGGTTCGTCGGGTCGAGCTCGAGGGCTCGGGTCAGGGCGTAATTGGCCTCGTCCCAGTCGCCGACGCATCCGGCGGCGATGCCCCACCAGAGCGCGCCCTCGATGTTCTCCTTGTCCTCCTGGGCGGCGGCCTTGGCCAGTAGGCGCGCGTTGCGGGCGTCGCCCCGCTCTATCATGACGCGGGCCTTGCCGATTTTGCCGTAGATGTCGTCCACGTCGAGCCCCATCGCCTTCTCGAACATGTCCACCGCGTCGTCCAAGAGCCCCTTGCGGGTCTCGCCGGTGGCGTCCTCGCTCTGGCGCAGGTAAACGTAGCCGATGCCGGAGTAGGCGGAGGCGCAGCGGTGGTCGAGGTCTATGGCCCTCTCGAAGGCGGCGATGGCGGCGTCGTACTGGCGGTTCTCCAGGTATTTGTGACCGGCCGCCACGTGGGTTTCCGGCGTGTCCATGGCGGTTTCGCCCTTCTTGCAACCCGCCGAGAATAAGACCAGGGCGATGATGGCAAACCCTATAAGTAGCTTTTTCATCGTAATCCCTTCGTCTGAAAAGTTGCTTAAAGGACGATCGTCACCCGGCAGTCGGAGATGCCGCTCACGTAGGGAATCTTCGAGCCGTCGGGGTTGCTGACGATGATGTCGCACTTGGCGGCGCCGGTGACGCTCACCGCCCGGATGACCATGGGATTGGTCCCGACGCGGTCGCCGCCCCGGGCCTCGTCCACACTGCGCGCGTAGCCCACGATGCCCACGGATACGGCGTAATCGCGGCTCACGTTCATCGGTCCGTAGAGCACATCGCCGGACTGGTTGACGATTTTCGGGCTCATGGCGGGCATGACGCCCAGACCCGATGCGTCAATGATCAGGCCGGTGTTGTCGCTGCCGCCGGGGTGGACCGTGGTGTTGTAGTTTTCGGTCAGGACGGCGTCGGCCAGTTGACCGTCCAGGCTGATGGCGAAGGTGCGCTCGATGGAGCCGTCGCTCATGTAGCGGGGGCTGCCCACCTCGTACGCGCCCTGAACGACGCCGGAGACGCGGGCGATGATGGTGTCGTCCACCGTCTCGAAGTTCTGGATGGTGGTGGTGGAGTTGATCTGAACACCCTTGACCTGCTCGAGGAGGTCGCGCAGGGCGACTATCTTGGCGGCGCGCATGGCGTTGGCGCGTTCCCGGGCGGCGTTGACCGGGTTGTCGGAGACGACGCCGATGCCGGTGGCCGAAATGGTCCGCTCGCCCCAGTTCGTGATGCCCACGCCCCCCCTGTCCTGGGGGGTCTGCGGGTCGTAGGTCGAGCGCTGGACGCCGGCCCAATCCTGCGCAAGAACCAGGACCGGGATAAGCACCACTAGCGCTAAAAGCTTCTTCATCTCTACCCTCCTGGGTGGCTTCCGCTCGGCGCTCGCAGGGCCGAGCTTTGGCATTTGAAAAATTTTTTGGCAGAACGTTGCCTTGCGCTCAAATTGGATAAGTATAGCAGGAACCGGTGTCTATTACAATACGGATTTGAAATTGCTTTACACGGTGTCGGGGCTGTGCTATAAATAGTTCCAGGCGGGGTTAATTCAGCGGTAGAATGTCAGCTTCCCAAGCTGAACGTCGCCGGTTCGATCCCGGTACCCCGCTCCAGCCCGCCGCTGCGCTGTCTCGGCGGCTTTTTGCCGACCGGGAGGGGATTGGGTAAATACCCCCACGAGGAGGGAAAGGTTCCCTTCGACCGGCCCAAAACCAACCGCGGGCTCGGCCTGCCGCGCTGGTTCTGCGTCCTCGACTACTTCTTCCTCCTCCGCCCCATGATTCTCATCCCCGTTTGGCTGTTCCTACTCCTGGGTCACTACCACGCCCTGGACCTCATCGGCGCCTACCGCTGGCTGGACCAGCTCTACCCCGCCCCCGACCTCGCCGTCGTCTTCGTCGCCTATTCCCTCCTCGTCGGCGGCATCTACGTCAACAACCAGATTCACGACAGCCAAACCGACAGGCGCAACCGCAAGCTCTACCTGATCTGCGACGGCTACATCTCCTTAAAAAGGGCCTGGGTGTACCAGGGGGTCATCCAGGGGCTGGCCCTGGCGAGCTGCCTGTGGTTCTGGAATTCGGGCTACACGTGGGTCATCCTGGTGAGCATCCTGTTGGGATTCCTCTACAACACGCCGCCCTTCAAGCTCAAGGGGCGGCCGGTCCTGGACATCCTGGCCAACGGGCTCGGGAACGGATTTTTGAACGTGGCGGTGGGCTACGTGGTCGTCCTGCCCTTCACCTGGGGTTTCCCGACGATCTGCCTGCCCTACGTCCTCGCGGTAGGTGCCGTCTTCGCCAACACCACGGCGGTGGACACCGAGGGCGACGCCGAATCCGGCGAGCGAACCTCCGCCGTGGTCTTCGGGGTCCGGGCCGTGGCCTGGATCGCCCTGGGCCTGATGGCGGGTTGCGTGGCCCTGGCCGCCCTGTGGGGCGTCTGGCCGGCGCTCGTCGCCGGGGGGATCAGCCTGCCGCTCTTCATCCCGGCGCTCACCGGCAAACGCAGGTGGCTCAAGCTATCCTACACGGCCACGACGGGCGTTTTCGCCCTGGCGGCCGCCGCGCTCTTCCCCTGGTTTCTGCCCTTCCTCATCCTCGTGCTGGCCCTCACCCGCCACTACTACCGGCGCAAATTCGGCCTGAAGTACCCTTGACAAAAAAGGCTTCTTTAACAATAATTTAACTTCACTTAGTCGTAAAAGAAGATTATCAACCGCTCATCTGCTTACATAGGGAGGTCAGCCATGTCTCAGGTTAAAATATTCTGGGACCCCATGGGATTCCAGCTCGATTCCCTGACTGATACGAGGTACTCGAGTTTGACCGACGGGGACACCCCCAAGGTTTTAACCTCAATCCGGATGCTGAGTATAGACACACCTGAAACCCATTATATGGGCAATCCCTCAAACCACGATCCAAAGCTGACCCAGTTAGCCGACTGGATCATGGAAGGCAAGTCGCCAGTCAATGAAGGCCTGGCACAACATCTGCTTCCGAAACTCGCAACGGGTAGCGCAGGCACACTTCAAAAGACGCAGGGCGAGGCCGCAAAAAAGGTATTCGAGGGGTTAATCGAGGAGAAGCTGACGAAATCGAACGGAAAGAAACGTAACGTGTTTCTGTGGGCCGCAGATGAACACTACGACCAGTACGGACGACTACTCGCCTACGTCTCTCCTTACTACACCCCCAAAGAGCGTGACTCGATGTCCCTCGGGCAACGCGCAACATTCAATCTTCTCATGGTTGAATCTGGCTGGGCCGCATCATTTCCCATATATCCCAGCCTGCCAAAGCACGTTGACCTCGAAATGCTTCACCGGGCGGCGAGGGAAGCTTTTGAAAAGAAGAAGGGGGCGTGGGCCGAAGAACATTATGTGCCAGGCTATGAGTATCGGATGTGCATGAAGCTGTATGAGGTCACCAAGAAACTGACGGCCGGCAAGACGTCAACCTCAAAAGAGAAATACGGATGGGTCGAGCGCTTCTGCGTTGACATGACCACGCGTGAGATATTCTACCCTCAGAATTACTACAAGGTGAAACCCTACAACCGTATCTTTATCTGGCCGGAACATGTAACCGAAGCTGTGGGAAGACTGAACCTTACCCCGCCATTGGATGAATGAAAAACTCCCCCGCCGTTAGGCGAGGGCAAAACTTTTGCATGGTTTCCACGTTAGGCACAGCACGCTACAATGACTCATAAGGGATGCGACCCCGTCGCATCCCTTTTATTCGGTTCACGCATAGCCCTACAGCCTCAAAAGCGCCTCCCGGGCCGACTGGGCCACGTTTTCGTTCCCGTCCGCGGCCAGCTCGTCAAGGTATGGCCCGGCCTCGGGGACGGCCATCTCGCCCAGGGCGATGGCCACGGCCTGGCGCACCTCGGGACGCTCGTCGGCGGCCAGGGCCGCGACTTTCTCGAAGGCCACGGCGGGCATCTTCCCCAGGGCCACGGCGGCGTTCTCCCGCAGAACCTTGACCTCCTGGGTCAGATTTTCCAAAAGCTTCGGCAGGGCCGCCAGTTGCAGGTCCCGGTTTTGCGTGTAGCCGAAGAACCAGATGGCGAAGGCGCGGAGCTTGGGATCGGGGTCCGACAGCCTGGCCAACAGGAGCTTCGTCGCCGGGGCGCCGTTGGCCTCGAGCATGTCCGCCGCCGTCTCGCGCAGGTCGGGGTACTTCAGCGCGTCGAAGAGCGCGGAAATCGCCTTGGCGGTGCCTATCCGCCCCAGGGATTCGAGGGCGACCTTCTTGACGTCCTGCCCGGCGTACTCGGTGGTGTCGGCGAGGATGTCCACCAGGGCCGTGGTGGCCTCGGTGAGGCCCAGGTAGCCCAGATAGTGGGTGCACATCACCTGCAGGGCCCTGTCCTCGCTCTCGCGCTTGGTGATGAGGGCGTTGATGGCGTTCATCTTGAGCTGCCCGAACACCCGTTGGGTGACTTCCAGCGCCGTGTTCGAGGCGGAATCGGCACGAAGGGTCTCCAGGTACGTGGGGGGCGGCTTCTGGAGCGACTGGAGGCTCAGGGTGATGTACTTGCGCGGGATGGCGTTCTCGTTGCCGATGCGGTTCAAAAAGCGCCCCACGCCGTCTATCTTCGTGTCGGCGAAGTCCTCGGCGGGATTGGGTGTGTATCCCTGAATGGCGGCGGTAACCTCTTTGTAAAGGGGCATCTTCGGGTTGGCGAAGGCGAGCATGGCCTTGTAGAAGCTCTCCCGCTCGTACTCGGCGAGGGCGGCGTTCAGGGGGCCGACGGACGGCTCGCCGATGGCCACCAGGGCGCGGCTGGCGGCGATGCGCCTCTCCTCGGCCGCGTTGTAGAGCTCCGTGTCATCCAATTCCTCGGGCGTGAAGCCGAGGGTGCGGATCAGCGGCTGCACCGCCCGCTCGCCGAACTGAACCAGGCTGCGTCCCGCCTGGCGGCGCACCTCGGGGTCGGGATCGTCGAGAGCCTTGACCAGAATATCAACCGAGTCGGGATTCTGGAAGGAGCCGAGCCCGCCCGCGGCTTTGGCCCGGATCCGCGGGTCCTCTCCCTCGTCCTCCAGAACGCGGTGCAGATGGGCTACCGCCTCCGCGTCGCCGGTGGCGATGAGGTCGTCCACCGCCGCCAGGCGCACTTCCGGGGCGTTGCCCTTGTCCTCCAGGTCGGCCGCCGCGCCGGACAGGCTGGGTCCACCGCAGCCCGTGAATAGAAAAACGAGAGACGCCGCCAGAAACAGACACCGCAACATGGATGCTCCTTGGAAAGATGGCAGTGGACCGGCTAAAACTATCACAATGCGGTACCTTTGTAAAGCCTGGCCGCCCACGGCGGGATTCGCGAAATTTTCCCCGGTCTTCGGGTATAATTCCCCCCGGATGAGAAAGGCGGCATTTTACATTCTGCTCCTCTTCGCGGCGACGGTCCAGGCGGCCGAGCCCCCGGCGGTCTTCACCATCGCCCGGCTGCACTACGGCGGCGGCGGAGACTGGTACTCCGACCCCAGCTCCCTGCCCAACCTGTTGAAATTCCTCCACGATTCGACGGGGCTGGAGGTCGCCCCCGACGAGGTCGTGGTGGAGCCGGCGACCCCCGAGCTCTTCGACTACCCCTACCTTTACCTCACCGGCCACGGCAACGTCAGCTTCACCCCTCTGGAGCTGGAGCAGCTCCGCCGCTACCTGGACGGAGGCGGCTTTCTCCACATAGACGACAACTACGGACTGGACCCCTACATCCGCCGGGAGATTCTTCGCCTGTACCCCGACGAGGAGCTCGTCCTGCTCCCCTTCGACCACCCCATCTACCACTGCTTCTTCGATTTCGTTGAAGGTCTGCCCAAGGTCCACGAGCACGACGGCGAGCCGCCCCAGGGCTACGGAATCTTTCGGAACGGCCGGCTCGTCCTCTTCTACACCCACGAGTGCGATCTGGGCGACGGCTGGGAGGACCCCGAGGTGCACAAGGACCCCTGGGAAATCCGCGAGGCGGCCCTCGAGATGGGCGTCAACATCATCATCTACGCCCTGACCCACTGAGACGGAGGATAAGCCATGCCCGCCGTGAAACCGGACGACGTCTGCCCCGTCTGCGGCCGACGGCTTCCCGCCGCCGAGTTGGTGCCCGGGGAGGCGGTGCGCCCCAGCCTGGTGGAGCTCATTAAAAAAGACCATCCCGACTGGGACCCGTCCCAGCCCATCTGCAACGACGACCTCAACCGCTACCGGGCGCTCTACGTGGAGCGCCTGATCCAGAGCGACCTCGGCGAGCTCACCGACCTCGAGGCCAACGTCGTGCGCAGCCTGAGCCACCAGGAGCTCCTGAGCAAGGACGTCAACGAGGAGTTCGAGGGCAGGCTGACCCTGGGCCAGCGGACGGCGGACAAAATCGCCTCCTTCGGCGGGAGTTGGCGGTTCATCATCATCTTCTTCACGATTCTCCTGGGGTGGATCGGTCTGAACGCCTTTCTGCTCATGAGTCGCCCCTTCGATCCCTACCCCTTCATCCTGTTGAACCTGGTGCTCTCCTGCCTGGCGGCCATCCAGGCGCCGATAATCATGATGAGCCAGAACCGCCAGGCCGCCAAGGACCGACTGCACTCCCAGCGCGACTACGAGGTCAACCTCAAGAGCGAGATAGAGATTCGCTCCCTGGGCGAGCGGCTGGACCACATCATCCACCACCAGTGGCAGCGCCTCCTGGAAATCCAGGAGGTCCAGACGGACCTGATGGAGGAGCTGGTCAAGCTGAAGGGTGAGACCACCGGTCGAGCCGGTGAAGACGGTCCGGCCCGCTGAACGATGCGCCACCCCGCCGCCGTCGCCCTTTTGTTCCGCGCCGTGTTCGACCCCCGGGGTGTCGCCAGGAACGGGGAGGCCCTCGAGCGTCTCAACGGCTTGTGATTGCCGCTGATGGCTCTGCGCTGGCTAGCCTACGTTCCCATCTACGCCCTGCGGGATTACGGCACCCTTTAACCGTCCTTCGTCGCTCAGCCCTTCGGCTTGGACATGGGCAACTAATGGATTTTGGAGTTTTTTACCACATCGGTCTTACCAACCTCTTACTGATGTTCGTCTGTATTTCCCCGTGCGCGTTCAGGGTGGAGGTAAAACGGTATGGACAGCGTGCTCGCCCGGGCGCTCGGGTTGGAATACCAGCCGGTGGCGCTATCCCTCGCCGACGAGGCGCCCCCCGGAGCCCGGACGCCGAGTAAAGGCAGGGCCTGCGTGATGCGCTATCTGGTGGACGCGGCCCGGGGGGAAACGGTCGCCCTGGAAAGTGACACGGTGTCCTGCCGGGGCGGGCTCATCGGCCTGGGATTCGCAAAAGGCGTTTCACACATGCCCGGCGGCGAGGAGGGTTTCTACCGCTTCCTCTCCACCGGCAACCGCCCCCATTTGAAGGAGTTGGGCCTGTCGGAAGCCGGGATGAGCGATGACTTCCTCGACGGCGAGCGTTACCTCAAAAACCCAGAGCTGGTGAAGCTCTTCGTCAAGGAGCTGCCGGCCGTAGAGATTTTTCAAAGGTACGTGGTCCTCCGGCCGCTCTCCACCGTCCAGCCGGACGACGAGCCACTATCCGTGACCGTCCTGGCCGACCCGGACCAGCTCTCCGCCCTGGTCGTTCTGGCCAACTACGGCCGGGGGACCGCGGACAACGTAATCATTCCGATGGGCGCCGGCTGTCACCAGATAGGCATCCACGTCTACCGCGAGGCGGAGCGGGAAACGCCGCGGGCCGTCGTCGGCCTGACGGACCTCTCCGCGAGGTTGTGCGTCAACGCCCTGATAGGCGACCGCTACCTGACCTTCTCCGTTCCCTGGCGGATGTTTTGGGAAATGGACCGCGACGTCCCGGGGAGCTTCCTGGAGCGGACCACCTGGCGGAAACTGACCGCCCTGCGGAAACGGAAGAGATGAAGTTTCTGGTCATCCGCCTGTCCTCCATGGGCGACGTGATTCTGACGACGCCGTTCCTGCGCGCCCTGCGTCGGCGGTTCCCCGAGGCCGAGGTTCACTTCCTGACGAAGGCGCTCTACGCCGGGCTCATCGCGTCGCATCCCGCCGTGGACCGCGTTCTCCGCTTCGATGAATCGGCGCCCCTGTTGGAAACCGGTCGGCGGCTGCGCGGGGAACGCTACGACGCCGTCTTCGATTTGCACAAGAACCTGCGCTCGATTCCCCTGGCCCGGATGGCGCGACCGGGCAGGGTTCTTCGGATTCACAAGGCGACGCTGCGGCGCTGGCTTTTGATCGTCTTCAAGCTGGATTTGTTAAAGAACCGGGGCGACCAGCCCGCGGTGTGCATCGAGGTCGGGGCCAGGCTGGGGCTGACCGACGACGGCGACCCGCCGGACGTTCACCCGCCGGGAGAATCTCTGCATATAGCCGACACCCCGCTGGCGGAAATCACCCCTCCCCTGTGGGGGCTGATACCGGTGGCCAGCTCCTGGAACAAAAGCTGGCCGCACTTCGCCGAGTTGGGGAGCCGGTTGACGAAAAGATTCGGCGGGACCTGCCTCCTCTTCGGCGGCCCCGACGACGCCGGGCTCTGCGACTCCATCGCCGCGGAGATCGGCCCCGGGGCCGTGTCGTTCGCAGGTCGGCGGGAGCTTACGGATACGGCCGCCTTACTCCAACGCTGCGCCGCCGTCGTGGGCAACGATACCGGGCTCACGCACCTGGCGACGGCCGTGGGGACGCCCACCGTAGCCCTCTTCGGCCCGACGACCCGCCAACTCGGCTACTTTCCCCGCGGGGCGCACGTGCGGGTCCTGGAGCGGGAGATGGATTGCCGACCCTGCACCAAGAACGGCCTGGAGCGTTGCCCCCGCCGCCGGGACCTGGCCTGCCTCGCCGAGATTATCGTCGAGAACGTCATGGAAGCCTGCTGGACGCTCATCGGCGCATAAAGAACGGTCGTTCGGCCCATGCTGGAAAAGCTCACCGCTTATTACGACCGATTCGACCTGGCCCTCTTCCGGGCGCTCAACTCGGCGGGGAACCCATTCCTCGACGGGCTCTTCACCGTTGTGACGAACCGGTGGTTCGGCATCGCCCTGGGGCTCGTCGTCTGCGCCTGGTTCCTCTACACAAAAAGGTGGGGGGCCCTGCGCGTGATCGCGGCCCTCATCCTGGCCGTGGGACTCTCCGATCTCATCGGCTACCGCGTTTTAAAGCCATTCTTCGCTCGTATGCGACCCTGCTACGCCCTGCCCGCCGGGAGTTTTGGCTGGGTGGTCCACGCGGCGAACGTGGGCTCCCTGCCCAGTCTCCACGCGGCGAACCTCTTCGCCTGGGCCCTGGTGGCCACATTAGGTGATAAGAGGCTGGCCTGGGGCGCCTACCCCCTGGCCCTCCTGGTGGGCTTGAGCCGTGTGTACCTCGGGGTGCACTGGCCCACGGACGTTCTGGCCGGGATGGTCTGGGGGAGCCTGGTCGCCCTCGGCTGCTGGTTCTTGACCGGCTGGATTGAAAAACTGATTAAGACGCAGAGGAAGAAGGAGTGAAAATACAGGTTCCGGTGGGCTATTTCTAGAAGTCCGGAAACACCCGGGCCCTGGCCGAGGCCGTGGCCGAGGGCGTGCGCGAGGTCGAGGAAGTCGCCTGTGTGTTGAAGGACGTATCCGCCATCGTCCAGGACGATTTTCTGGAATCGGGGGGCGTCATCCTCGGTTCGCCGGGTGAGGGTGAGTACCGGCAGGTGACGTAGGGGCGGGTGTCCACACCCGCCCGTTTTTTTACCCCTCACCCTGACCCTCCCCCCAGAGGGGGTAGGGGACCAGCGGAAGCCCTCACCCCGGCCCTCTCCCACGGGGAGAGGGAAATCCATGCGGCGGCCCGCAGAGGACTCGTCGTACGGGGCCGCCCTACATCCGGTGTTCGATGACCTCGGGGTCGCCCGTCTCTTTCGTCTCAGATGAACGCCCGCTCCCGCAGAACATCCTCCAGGGTCGGTCGCCCTATCTCCTGGAGCTCGTAGCGCACCCGCGTCGAGGGGCAGGGGATTTTTACGAGGCGCCCGAGGTTTATCGGCGTCCCGACGACCACGGAGTCTATGGCCTCGTCCTTGACCATCCCTTTGATCGTTGCCTCCAGGTCCTCGACCTGGGCCGAGCCGTAACCCATGGCGGGCAGGAGTACTCCGATTCCGGGGTACTTGTCAAAGGTTTCGGCGATACTGCCCACGGCCCACCGGCGCGGGTCAATGAGCTCCGCCGCGCCGAACCTCTCCGCCGCCGCCGTCCCGGCCCCGAACTTCATCCCACCGTGGGTGAGCGTCGGGCCGTCCTCGATGACCAGCACCCGCTTCCCGGTGATGACCGTCGGGTCGTCCACGAAGATCGGGCTGGCCGCCTCGACCACCACGGCCCCGGGATTCGTGGCGCGGATGTTCTCCCGCAGGAGGGCCAGCTTCTCCGGGGGCACGGCCCCCAGCTTGTTGATGACTATCACGTCGGCCAGGCGCAGGTTCGTCTCGCCGGGGTAGTAGGAGAGCTCGTCCCCCGCCCGGAAGGGGTCCGTCACCACCACGGTCAGATCGGCTCGGTAGAACGACGTGTCGTTGTTGCCGCCGTCCCAGATGATGACGTCGGCCTCCTTCTCCGCCTCGCGCAGAATCGCCTCGTAATCCACGCCGGCGTAGATGAGGTTGCCCGCGGCGATGTGCGGCTCGTACTCCTCCATCTCCTCGATGGTGCACTCGTGGGCCTCCAGGTCGGCGAGCTCGGCGTAGCGCTGCACCCGCTGTTTCGCCAAATCGCCGTAGGGCATGGGGTGGCGGACGGCGACGACCCTTTTTCCGGCGGCCTGGAGGAGGTCTATTATCCGGCGGCTGGTCTGGCTCTTGCCGCATCCGGTCCGGACCGCGCAGACGGCGATGACCGGCTTGGAACTCTCCAGGGTCACCGCGGGGCCGCCCAGTAGTAAAAAGCTTGCCCCGGCGGCGTTGACCAGGCCGGCCCGGTGCATGACGTAGGAATGGGAGACGTCCGAGTAGGCGAAGACGACGAAGTCCACGCCCAGGTCCTTGATCAGGCGGGGCAGCGCCTGTTCCTCGTGGATGGGGATGCCGTCGGGGTAAAGCTCCCCCGAGAGCTCCGGGGGGTAACGGCGGCCCTCGATGTCGGGAATCTGGGCGGCGGTGAAGGCCACGACCTCGTAGGCGGGATTCTTGCGGAAGAAGGTGTTGAAGTTGTGAAAGTCGCGCCCCGCGGCCCCCATGATGATGACCTTTTTCCTGTCCATGCTTCGCTCCGTGCGGATGCGGTCCAGTGGAGACAAGGGGTTTACCCCTTGCCCCCGGATGCGGACCCAATCTTTGAAAGGGGTGGGGTGGAAATTTTTGAAGCTATGCGGGGGGCTCGGAATCGGAGAAACGGGCGAGGCGGCGCAACCGGCGGGCCCGGGCGCCGTGGGGGGTCAGAGCGTTGTGGTGGAAGACGCGATACATGGGCGAGTCCCTTTAAAATGACACCCCATGTTTACCACGGGGTGCCGGCAAAGTCAACCGAACGCCTGACCCTAAAAACGTCTCAGCATTCCGGCAGCTCGCCCAGATTATCGCTTTCTCTGTAGTTGGCGTCCGTGCGCAGGTAGCGTTTCCCGTTGACCGTCACGATGTGGACCAGCGCACCTTTACGCCACTCTCCATCACTGTCCTTCGTTATCGTGCAGAAGGAGTATCCCGCGTCCATTCTGCCCAGCACCCATGAACGGGTCCGCGTTGTTGCGGACCCCACGCCCCCGTTCGAGTGTTCCCGCACCCCCACCTTCTCGATGTGTCCCTCCTCGTAGGTGCAGCAGGAGATGAGGTAATCCGCCCACTTCGCCATTTCTCCTCCTTTACTGTGATACACACTCAGACTATTATGATTTTACAGGCCGTTTTTCAGGCGTCAACAGACTGAAGTCATCAAAATGAAAAGGCGGTCGTCGGGCCGCCCTTCGGTCGTAGAAAAACGGCGTCACCAGGACGTTTCGAGGATGTCCGGCGTGTCGGCGTCATACTCCACCCAGCCGATGAGAAGCGGACCGTGTTCAGTTCCGGGAGAAAAGCCGCGGCCGACATTCCCTTGACAGTCCAGCGTTTCGACCGATATACTGCCTACGCCCTCGACCCTTCGAAAAAGCCCTTGCCCCGTTTCGACACCCAGAGCCAGAAGCCCGAGGTCCCGCGCTTCACGCGGCTCCCGCGCCACGTGGCGATAATCATGGACGGTAACGGCCGCTGGGCCGCCGCCCGGGGCAAGCCGCGCATCTTCGGCCACCGCCGCGGCATGGAGCGGGCCAAGGACATCACCCGGGCCTGCGGCGACTTGTTAATCGAGTCGCTTACCCTCTACGCCTTCAGCCTGGACAACTGGAAGCGCCCCAAGGTCGAGGTGGACGCCCTGATGCGCCTGTTGGTCAAGTACCTCAAGAGCGAGCTCGGGGAGATGATGTACTCCAACATCCGCTTCCGGGCACTCGGCGAGCGGGGTATGCTCCCCGAGGCGGTGCGTGAGGCCGCCCGCGGGGACGAAGAGATGACGGCCAAGAACACCGGGCTCAACCTCAACCTGGCGGTGAGCTACGGCGGCCGGAAGGAGATTCTGGGCGCGGTCAACCGGCTCCTGGAGGAGGAGAGGCAGGGGACGCTACCCGCCGGTCCCGTGGACGAGGACGCCTTCGCCCAAAGGCTCTACACCGCCGGTCAGCCCGAGGTGGACCTGTTGATTCGGACCTCGGGCGAGCTGCGCGTGTCCGATTTCCTGCTCTGGCAGATAGCCTACGCCGAGCTCTACCTCACCGAGGTCTTCTGGCCCGATTTTTCCCGGGAGGAGCTCTACCTGGCGCTCAAGGACTACGAGGGGCGGGAACGCCGCTTCGGCGGCGTCGGCGGGGATAAGGGGCGGCGGGCGCCTACCACCTGACGCTCACCGTCAGGGAACCGGGCGTGGTGGATTTTGACGTAAACTTCGATTAAACTGCGCGGTACGCGGTCATGGAAGAAAAAGCTCCGAATTTCCTTTTACGAACCCTTTCCGGCTTGGTCTGGGCCGGTGTTTTTCTCTTCTGCGCCTGGTACGGCTCCACCTGGCGCTGGGTCATCCTGATGGGTCTGTGCGTCATCGGCGGCGTGTACGAAATGCGCAACCTGACCCGGGAGAAGGGAAAGGCGGCCGATCCCTTCCTGAGCGGCCTGGGCGCCCTGGTCATTCTGGCCGGCGCCTGGTTCCGCGGGGTCGAGGGCCTGGCCTACGGGTCCCTGGCCGCGGTGCTGGTCAACGCGCTGACGGTTCTGCGGCGTCGGTACGAGGGCGCGCTGGAAATTTTCGCCCGCAGTGTCCTCACCTCGTTCTACCTGGGCCTGGGGACGGGGGCGGCGGTGCTTCTGGGACATGGGACCCGGGGTGGGCCGCTGCTGGTGGTTACCCTGGCCGCGCTCTGGATCGCGGACACCGGGGCCTACATCGTCGGCTCACTCTTCGGCAGGCATCAGCTCGCCCCGCATCTGTCACCGAAAAAGACCGTGGAGGGGCTCGTCGCCGGCGTCGTTCTGGCCGCAGGCGGCGCCTTGACCCTCGAAACCTACCTCTTGAACGCCGGTATCCGGGGGAGATACATCCTCATTCTAGGTGTGGTGGTCGCGCTGGCGGCCCTCCTGGGCGATCTGGCCGTCTCGGCGATCAAACGCGACGCGGGGCTGAAAGACACCGGCAGCATCGTACCCGGCCACGGCGGCCTCCTGGACCGGCTGGACAGCTTCCTTCTGGTCATGCCCGCAGTATGCCTCTATCTGATAAGTCTCCAACACATCGGACTCTGGAACGGCACCCTGGGCTGATTTTCCATGCGTAAACGGACGCTCTCCATTCTCGGCTCGACCGGCTCCATCGGACTCAAGACGCTCACCGTCGCGCGGTCCCTCGGGTTTCCGGTCGTCGCCCTGGGGGCCCTGGACGAGGTCGAGGAGGTTTTCGCCCAAATCGAGGAGTTCAGGCCGCGTCTGGCCTTCCTCTTCGACGAACCCGCCGCGGAGGCTTTGGCGAAGAAGACGGCTGGATTCGGAACCGAGGTCGCGTCGGGGACCGAGGGCCTCTTAAAGCTCGCCCGGGTGGACGGGGCGGACACTTTCGTCGCCGCCAGCTCCGGTTCCGTGGCTCTCGAGGCGACCTACGAAGCCGTCCGCTCCGGCATGGACGTGGCCCTGGCCAACAAAGAAGTTCTGGTCGCCGCCGGGTCGCTCTTCATCGAAGCCGTCAAAGAGCACGATGTGGAGCTGCTCCCCATAGATTCGGAGCACTCGGCCATCTGGCAGTGCCTGGGCGACCGCCCCCGGAGCGAGGTCGCCCGGCTCATCATCACCGCCTCGGGCGGCCCCTTCCTGAACCGATCCGATCTGACGGACGTAACCCCCAGCGAGGCCCTCCGCCACCCCAACTGGAGCATGGGGGCCAAGATAACCGTGGACTCGGCCACCCTCTTCAACAAGGGGCTGGAGCTCATCGAGGCCCACTGGCTCTTCGGAATCCACGACGTAGAGGTGCTCGTCCATCCCCAGTCCGTGGTGCACAGCCTGGTGGAGTTCGCCGACGGCTCCGTGCTGGGCCAGCTCGGTCGGCCCGACATGCTCCTGCCGATCCAGTACGCCCTGACCCACCCGGACCGGGTCGCGGGCCCCGCGCCGAGACTCGACCTGACACAGACGGACGGACTCGAGTTCTTCCCGGTTGACGAGAACCGTTTTCCGGCGTTGGGTCTGGCCCGGCGGGCGCTCTCCGCGGGCGGCCTGGCGCCGGCGCACCTCTCCGCCGCCGACGAGGTCGCCGTGGAGGCCTTTCTGACGGAGAGAATCCGGTTCACCGACATACCGCGCGTCCTGGAGCGCGTTTTGGACGAATTGGGCGCGCCGGGGTACACCACCCTGGGCGAGGTTCGCTCCGCCCTGGACGCCGCGAAGGAGCGGGCGGCCGCGCTCGTGAATCGCGGATTGTAAATACCGCCACCCCCCTAAGGCATTGCAAGGCATCTTCTTCGACATCCTCGGGTTCGTAATCTCCTTCGGGCTGGTGGTGGCTGTCCACGAGTTTGGGCACCTCGTCGCCGCGAAAATCCTCGGTATCGGCGTCCAGCGATTCTCCATCGGCATCGGCAAGCGCCTTTTCGGCATCCGGCGCGGTGAGACCGACTACTGTCTCTCCCTCGTGCCGATCGGCGGTTACGTCCGCCTGGCGGGAGACGCCGCCGAGAACCCGTTGTCCGCCGAGCCCACCCACATCAACTCCACCCCGGCCTGGAAGAGGATCATCGTCTACCTCTCGGGCCCGCTGGCCAACGTCGTCCTGGCGCTCCTTTTAAACTTCGCCGTCAACCTGGGCGGTTACGACGAGCTCCACCTCGAGCCGGTAATCGGGGAGGTCATCGGGGAACTGCCCGAGGGTAAGCCCAGTCCCGCCTCGCGGGCCGGACTCCTGCCCGGGGACCTCGTCGTCGCCGTGGACGGCGAGCCCATCACTGACTGGAGCGAGCTCAGCCGCCGCATCACCCTCCACACGGGGGAAGAGTTGACCTTCGACGTCGAGCGGGATGGCGCGAGACGGGAGCTCACCCTGACCCCCTGGGTGAACCCCGAGACCGGCTTCGCCCAGGTCGGCGTCCGGGTCCACCTCGAGCCGGTGGTGAGCGCCCTCTACCCCCCGGGGGAGGACCTGGGCTTCCGAGTGGGAGACCGGATACAGTCGCTGGCGGGCACCCCGGTGGCGAGCGCCGACGATTACACGGCGCGCCTGGACGAGCTGAAAAAGATGGAAAATCCGCCAGTCGAAGTTACCGTCGCCTTCCAGCGCGGCGGGAAAAGCTTCGCCCTGGACGTCCCTCTCGATCATCTCGACGAACGGGCGTTCACTCTTGGCGGCGAGGTGCGACACATGGCCCCGGGGCTCTTCGGCGCCCTCGGGCAATCGGCGGACGAAACCTTCTCCGCGGCCCTCGAGTTCTACACCGTCCTCTACCTCCTCCTGGCCCAGCGCATACCAGCCTCGGAAGCCATCGGGGGACCCATCGCCATCGCCTCCGTCTCGGGTAAGATGGCCGAGGCGGGCCTCAGCGTGTTCCTGCGCTTCGTCGCCCTCCTCTCGGTCATGCTGGGCATCATGAACACCCTGCCGATTCCCATGCTGGACGGGGGGATGGTCACGCTCCTGGTCGTGGAGGCGGTCCGCGGCCGGCCCCTGTCACTGAAGGTGCGTCAGAGGATACAGTACATCGGTATCGTGCTGCTGGGCTTCCTCCTGCTTTACGCCCTCTATTCCGATCTGAAGCGCGTCTTCTTCTAAAGACGGAGCCTTGACAATGCGCCCCGTCGCTCATAAGCTAGTGGTGCACACGTCCGCGGAGTCATCTTGAAGAACCGGCCTGCGTCCTTCTACCTCTTCCTCCTCACCGTGCTGCTCCTCGCGGGGCCCCAACTGGTGGGAGGGGCTTCGGACGAAGCGCCCATCGTAGGCTGCACATTCCCCAACTTCGGCTGCGACGACCCCACCGGCCCCTCGGAGACCGAAACCTCCACCTGCACACTGGTCTCCGCCCTGGTGAACGAGCAGGACCTCGACCCGTCCGATCCCGTCCTGACTGTGGCCCCCGGCGAGAACATCGTCGGCCTGGTCACCCTGGAGACCTACAACGCCGGCTCCTCATCCAGCACCGCCCCCCTGGCCGCCACCCCCAGCTTCGGCGACCACAAGTCGAGTTATTGGGAAATCACCATAAACATCCCCTCCGGGAAGGCCACCTTCGATGTGACCCTGAACCTCAACGCCCCGGAGGACGAGGGGACTTACTTCCTCTTCTTCGCCTGGTACGCGGAGAAAACCTCCGGGAACGTCATGTCCCTCACCGACTGGCAGTACCCGGGAGGCGACGAGTGGGACGACGACGTGGACATCGCCGACTGGGATGACTACCAGGCCCAGCAGGGGATAGACAACGGCTGGGTGGAGACGGATTACCTGGACGAGTACGGCGAGTACGTGGAGAACGTGGTTTTCCCGGGCACCGCCATCCGGGTGTTGGTCCAGGCCCGGTAGTTTTAATCCCCTCGCCCCTCTGGGGAGGCCTGCGAGGCACGGGCTAGGGAGAGGGGTAATAAAGAAGGCGGGATGCGCTCCCGCTTTTATTACATGGCCCCACAGAGTAAACCTTTCAGCTCTCAGTAATGAACAAGGGGCTCAAGCCCCTTGTCTTATCGTCGCCGGCCTCTGTAAACATCCCCTCCGAATCCGCATCACTCCCCGTGAGCGTATTTGAGCTCACCGGTGTTGTAGATGTAATAAGAAATGTGGGGGTTGTCCAAGGAATCCAGCGCCAGTGAGGTGTAGCTGGTGCTGTTTCCCGCCGAGTCCACGGTCTCAATTTGCCAGGTTTCGCCGTCCCAGCGGGCGTAATTGAGGTAACCCTGGTACTCAGCAATATAAGAGATGTGGGGGTAGTCGGAGGAATCCAGCGCCAGGGATGTGTTGGTCCCGGTAAGATACTCCGCTCCCCATGACCCCACGATCTCGGTCTGCCATCCGGCGCCGTCCCAATGGGCGTATTTGAGAACATTATCGTTGCTGTCGTAATAAGAAATGTGGGGGTAATCCAAGGAATCCAGCGCCAGGGAGGCGTAACCGCCTTCAATTCCCGCTGAATCCACGGTCTCAATCTGCCAGACGGCGCCGTCCCAGCGGGCGCATTTGACATAACAGTTTCCTTCATAATCATCCTCATAAGAATATGATATGAACGGATAGTCGGAGGAATCCAACGCCAGGGAGGTGTAACCGCCACTGTATCCCACCGAGTCCACGGTCTCAATATGCCAGGCGGCACCGTTCCAGCGGGCGTATTTGAGATCACCGTTGTATCCGTCGTAATAAGAAATGTGGGGGTTGTCGGAGGAATCCAGCGCCAGGGAGGTGTACATACCCACGTAATCCGCCGAGTCCACGGTCTCGATCTGCCAGACGGTTCCGTCCCACCAGGCGTATTTGAGATTACCGTTGATGCCGTCGTAATAAGTAATGTGGGGGTAGTCCAAGGAATCCAGCGCCAGGGAGGTGTACATACCCACGTAATCCGCCGAGTCCACGGTCTCGATCTGCCAGACGGTTCCGTCCCACCAGGCGTACTTGAGATTTCCGTTGTAGTCGTCGTAATAAGAAATGTGGGGGTTGTCGAAAGAATCCAGCGCCAGAGAAGTGAAGCCACCCGAATCCACGGTCTCTATCTGCCACTCCGAGAGTTTTTGTTCTCCGAGCAAACCCAAAAGGTCGCTGACACAACCCAGCGAAAAAGCCAGGACCGCGGAGATAATGATAAAGATGAGTCCGCTGTACCTCTTCATCCCGTACTCCTGTGAATAACGCCTGTGCAAACCGTTAGAGGTAGAACTCGACGCCGATCCGCGTGTTAAGAGCCTTTCCGAACCATATAATCCCACTTTGATTGTCCGTGCTGCCCGTGCCGCCCGGGCTGGTTATCTGTGGCTGCCCGGGGCTGCCGATGAATGGGTAGTAATCGGCACCGATGCTTACCCCCAACCAGGAAGAGAAACGGTACTCCACACCAGCCTTTGCCTTGCCTATGAAGAGTAACGTGGAGTCGTCTTCGCCGAATCTGATGAATATTCCAGCTCCGAGACCTGCATACACCCGAAAGATACGGCCGAAATAGAAATCGTAGTCCAGTGTAAGCATCGGTGATCCCGACCGCGCGACGTACTTGTCAGGGTCCAAGCCGATACCCTTATCCATTAATATAGTGGCCACCGACAGACCGAAGTAGCCTTCTCCCCGACTGGAGTAGGCGATGGAGAAATCTCCGATAAAGGGGTATCCCCCGCCGAGATGGATTTGGAATTCATCTAATGTAATTTCACGTCTATATCCGCTTGTACTGGTGATTCCAGCTAAACGTACCCTGTCGCCGGTCGTGACTTCGAATTCCCCCCTCAGCTTGGCTTCCGATAAGGCCGCTTCAATAACGCGGGAGACAACCGCCTTACCCAATTCGATAATGTCATGCCCTACGAGTAAACCCGTTTCCGGGTCGTAGTATTCTTCGCCAATCCGGTAAACCTCGAGCTCATCGCCTGGGCTCAGGTTTTCCTGCGTACCCAGATTCACCTTTATTATGCCTTTATCCACGCCGATAACCTTACCCGTCACCGGGATGCTGTCGGCGAACCGTTGCACGATCGAACGCCCTTCGTTAACAAGATATTCCACGTTTATGGCATCGGCGGAGTCCGAATATTCTAATTTACCGGTTGTTATGTCCGCTAAACGCAAGGTTAAGGTGTAGATGCTTCCCACCTGGGAAACCTTTCCGACGAGGACTTTATCGGCACCGGCCAACTGGCCGACCTCCACGATGCACTCGGTTGACGTGCACCCCGATAATGTCAGGGCCTGCTCCTCGAGTATGGCCGCAAGCTTTTCCCGTTCGACCACGTCGAAACGGTGGGTATTGATCAGGGTATCCAGGATTGCATCCGCAATCCCCGCCGCCGCGGACTCACTGACTCCCGCAGCATCCAGACCGATGAAGGCGAGCTTTATCTTCTCCGCACCCAGTGAGCCGGCAGCGAGTAGAAACACGAAAATCAGTACCCTGCGCACATACCCTCCGTAAGAAAAGTTATAAATCACAGTAAGTTTAGAGATAAAAGGGCTTTCTGTCAAATATAAATACAAAAAAAACTTTCGCCTTCTTTGTAACACTACTAATTAACAGGTCTTTCCACGACTAACGGTCGCCGCCCGGCGCGGTCCCCAAAAGCATAATCAGCAGCCGCTCCAGGGTGCCCCGGTCTACCTCGGCGATGTAATCCTCCCGCCAATCCCCGTCTATGCACTGGACGAATACGATGCAGCGACCGTCGAAGAGCGCTCCGGCCAGACGCCGAATCCCGCTCGTTTCGTCCTCGGCCAGCCGGTGGAGGTATCCCAGAAAGTCTCCGATGGCGTAATCCGTCGCCCGGGTGAAGTTCAGGCTGAGATATCCCGGATGTGGGTATCCGACGACGACGCGGTTGAAGGCGGAATCGTTCCGGCCGGTGGACAGGGTGTACCCGTCGGAAATCTCGGCGCGGACCCCGAATTCGGCGCAGAAAGCCGCCAGGAGCGGGTGAATCGCCTGGCGGAACTCCTCCTCGTTGGGTTTTTTCGGTAAAAGCTCGTCGAGTTTGACCTGTATCCTCTCCACCCATCGGGTGATTACGCCGTCCATATTCATAAGCTACCCCTCCACGCTCCACGGCGTACCGGCGTCTCCGCGGAAGGCCGCCTCTCCGAGTTCCACCCGGCTACGCTTCGCGGGCTCCCAACTTTCCGCGGGCCAGCCGAGGGCGATGATGGCCAGGAGCTTCCAGGACCCCGGCGCGTGGATGAGTTTTCTGAGCGGTTTCTCCTTGAACCAACCGAGCCAGCAGGTGGCCAGCCCCAGCTCCGTGGCCTCCAGGACGAGGTGCTCGCCCGCCGCGCCGCAGTCCATCAAATGATAGGGGATGTCCTTGATGCCCTCGCCGAGGCGCGCGATGCCGAGCTTTCTGACCGCCGCCAGGACCACGAGGACCGGGGCGTCCGCGGCCCATCTGTTCGGCACCATGCCGCCCAGGGCCTCGTCGCAAATCAGTCGCCGTTTATCCGCCTCGGTGACCACGACGAATCGCCAGGGCTGGGCGTTGCAGGCGCTGGGTGCCAGTTGCGCCGCCCGGAGACACCGGGTAATCAAATCCTCCGGCACCGGGCGGTCCGGGTCGAAGGCGCGGCAGGAATGCCTACTGTCTACTAACCTACTGAAATCCATCCCGCTTTAGCCTTTGGGGTTATGGTAGTATACGGACAATCCAGTCGGCTAGAGGTGGATAACCCGAATGGGTTAGCGGAGGAGTGCCCCGGGAGGGGCATTCCTTTTAGGGCTACAGCCCCCCTCATCCGCTGTGCTGAATAATCTCTAAAGATAAGTTTATCCTCCGCACTCCAATGACCCGTTCTACGCGCCTGGATGACGCACCTCCCGCTGAACAGCAGCCTCACATGCTCCAGACCGTCAACAGGGTGAACAGGAAGAGGCCGAAGTAGATGACGGCGCCGAAGAGCGCCACCCGCGGGTGCTTGCGGGCCAGGGCCAGGGCGTCGTAGAGCGGGTTGAAGGCCGCGCCGAAGCGGTACACCTCGAAGGCCGCCTTTTTTATGTTCACGAAAATCACCTTGGCCTTCTCCACGTCCCCCGCCTCCAGGGCGGCTTTCATCTCGGAGAGCGACTCCTTGAGCTTGCCCTTCACGGTCTCCGTCTTCTTGGCCGGCCGGGCGTCGCGCTTCTGGGCCTCGTCCAGATGCCGCCGCAGCTCCTCGAGGTACTCCCCCTTCAGCCGCGGCGTGAGCAGCTCGTCCATCAGCACCCGCGCCTGCACGTCCTCCAACAGGTCGGCCACGGTCAGGCGCGTCAGCGGGACCTTGTACTCCCGTCGGCAGGAATCTATGAGCTCCTCGACCACCTCGTAGCCCAGCGGCGCCCCGGCGATGAGCATCTCCGCCACCAGCTTGGCCGCGTGGCCGCAGGCCTTCTCCTCGGCCATCTCGTTGCGCAGCTTCACCAGCCGCCCGAGGATGAACCAGGTCAGGAGCGCAAAAACCAGGATGACCCCCACGGTGACTATCAGGCGGACGAAGGGGTCCATGCCCGTCGTCTGCGCGCCGGGGACGGGCAGGGCCGACGCGGCGCCCGCCGCCGCCAGCCATACGCAGAGAGCTTTGCGCATCGTGCTCCTTAGATTTTGGAATGGACTATCGTCCGAGCTGGCTTCCGTTCATATCCGTCGCCGCCGTCCCGCGCGCCGCCCGGCGGTCCGGGCCATCGGATCGGCATCGTGGGGGTAGTTGTCCATGCGGTCGTCGTAAATGTGCCGGACGATGCTCTCTATCTTCGGCTCGCTGATCGTCAGGTCGCGGACGGTCAGGCGGGTGAGGCAGGCGGCGATGACCTCCTTGGCCGTCGTCTCCTTCGGGTCGAACCCCACCGACAGCCCGTTGCGCTCCCCCAGCCGCACCTCCAAAGCCTCGCGGGGGATGGCGAGGGCGGCCGCCAGCTCCGCGGCATCCAGCGACGCCGGACCTTCCGTATCCAGGTACACGACCCGCCGGCGACCGAATGTCCGCTTGAACTCCGTCAGCGGCCCGTCGTAGATGATCCTCCCCCGGTCAATTATCATTATACGCTTCGCCAGCCGCTCGATGTCCGCCAGGTCGTGGGTGGTGAGCATGACGGTGGTCCGGCGCTCGGTGGCCACGTGGGAGAGGAACTCCCGGATGCGCTGCTTCACCGAGACGTCGAGGCCGATGGTGGGCTCGTCCAGGTACACGACCCGGGGGTTGTGCAGAAGGGTCCCGGCCAGCTCGCACCGCACCCGCTGGCCCAGGGAGAGCTTGCGCACCGGCAGGCGTAACAGGTCTCCCAGCTCCAGCACCTCGATGAAGAAGTCCAGGTTCTTTTTGAACTCGTCACGCGGAACCTCGTAGATTTTCTCCAGCAGCCGGAAGCTCTCCTGAACGGCGATGTCCCACCAGAGCTGGGAGCGCTGGCCGAACATGACGCCGATTTCCCGGGCGTTGGCCACGCGCTGGCGGTGGGGGTCACGGCCCAGGACGCGGCAGCTTCCCTCGGTGGGGCGGATGATGCCGCAGAGCATCTTGATGGTGGTGGATTTGCCCGCGCCGTTGGGGCCGATGTAGCCGAGAATCTCCCCGGGCTGGATGGCGAAGCTCACCCCGTCCACGGCCCGGATCTCTTCATACTCGCGCTTGAAGAGGTTGACGATGGCGCCCCCGATGCCGGACCGGCGCCGGAATACGCGAAAAACCTTGGTCAGCCCCTCGGATTCGATGACGGGGGCCGTGTCGTCGTTAATCATTTGGCATGCTACCGGAGTCCGGGTCCCCTTCGCCGATAAGTTTCTCTACCATCCGCCTCGTCTCGTCCGCCTCGTACGATACCGTTTTCCAAACGAGCTCCACATCCACCTGGTCGTAATCGTGGATTAAGACGTCCTTCATACCTGACATCATCGTCCAGGGTACACCGGGGTGGGCGGAGCGAAACTCAGGCGATAGGCGCTTTGTCGCTTCGCCGAGGATTTCCAGCTTGCGGATGACCGCCGACAGCAACATGTCGTTCTTCACGAAGGAATCGTGGTCCACGCCGGCAATAAAGGCCCGGATGGAATTCAGGGCCCCGAGAATGTCGAACAGATGACTTCTATCCCTCGCAGGCATAGATTACCCTCGCCGTTGACAAGATTTCCTTCGGCCGGATGGGGTTTAGGCTGCGTTCTAAACCCCGGCGGCTCACCAGGTCCACCTTTCGCCCAAGCAGACTGGAGAGTTCGTCCTGCAGTTCGACGAAATCGAAAAGCGACCAACCGGCTTCGGGATCGAAGGTCACCAACAGGTCCACGTCGCTCTCTTTAGTATCGTCGCCGCGTAGAAAAGAGCCAAAGAGCGCCAACTCAACGATTCTCCACCGGCGGCACAGGGCATCGAGCCGACGCTGGTCTACAGTTATGCCGTCCATCTCCGCCTCCTGAAGCCCATTTTACCCCAGCCGGGTGCGGTAATCAATGGCGGAGGCCGGACCTCCGCCTGGTATGTCCATCGGCAAACGCAATTTACCCGGTAAGCGGAATGGGGAACGGATACGCCGGCACGGGGCGGTGGGGCATGACGAAGACCGGCGCCGCAGCCGTCCCGCCCTGGAACGGCTCCAGAAGGTAATCGGCGAAGGTAAAGGGGGTGAGCGAGTTGGGGTCGGAGTGCTTCTGTGCCAGGTCGCAGGCGAAATCCCCGCCTACGCCGACATCGAAGGCGACCAGCATCAGCTCCTCCACCTTGGGCAGGCCCCAGGCGAAGAGATCGCCCTCGAAGGTCACGCTCTGGCCGGGCGCCAGTTGACCGGGCAGGTTGACGTCGGTCTTCATGACGACGGGCTTCCCCTCGCCGCGGAAGACCCAGCAGCGCAGGCCCTTGGTCGTATCCAGGGTGCGCGGCTCGGCGCCGTGGTTGGTCAGGATGACCTTGACCTGATACGGTGAATCGAAGGGAGTGGCGAAGGCCGGCTCGGGAAGGACGAGCTCCACCCCGCCCACCGGGCCGGTGCGGTAGGGGTACGGCAGGGGATCGGGCTTGGGAAAGTTCTTGAAATCGCCGAACGCCTTCTTCTCCTCGGGGGTGTACCTGGCGTCCATGTGCCAGCCGGCGCGCAGCATGGCGGTCAGGCCGAGGTAGTCCGGTCCCTGCTCCTTGGCGATGTGCTCCTGGCCCATCTCCATCCGCCGGCGGACGTAGGGCCGGTAGAAAGCCTCGTCCATCTCCCAGCCGTTGAACTCTCCGGAATAACCCAGGAGGACGTGTATCTTCCGCCGCTGCTCCTCGGTGTGGAGGTGGGCCCACAGCATGTACTCGCCCAGGGCGTCGGTGAAGCAGGTGAAGGGCCGCAGCGCGTTCTCGCGCCGGGCCAGGGTCAGCTCGTTCTCGTACGAGTTCTTGTTCAGGGCGTAGACCAGGTTCATCGGGAAGGGGTAGTCCCGGGTGATCTCAAGGGCGTTCAAGGCCCAGGTGATCATGTCGGGCTGATGGTGGGTAATCTCGACGTTGAAGGAGCCCATGTTGGCGTCCCAGGTGGCCGCCTGCCCCAGATGGTCTTGATGCCCCTCGGCGAGCGAGCGGCGGTTGAACTCGGGAATCGTCGTGCACTCCCCGGCCAGGGCGAAGAGCGCCTCGTAGGCCTTCTTCTGGTGGGGAAGCTGTGCGTTGTCCCTGACCGAGGTGTCGTAAACCATGCGGTGCGGCTTGAGGACGATTTCCAGGTCGGTGATGTCGAGGGTGGCCAGGTCCACCGGCCCTAAAACCTTCTCCGCCTGTTCCATCTCGTTTATTTTCTGGTCCATACCGGCCGTCTGGACCTCGGAGAGCTTGACCATGGCGTTGCCGTACTTCTCCATGAGGCCCTCGGACTGCATCCGGTCCTGGAACTTGATGATGTCCATCCCGGGCTCGTTTCCGATGGCCTCCATGCGGGCGACGACCTCGCGCACCGGCTCGAGGAGCTTCTTGTCGGAAATCATGGACGACTGTGCGTCCAGGCCCATCTTCATCCCGTCTACCATCTGTTTGACGGCGGCGTCCATTTAAAACCTCCCCCCGAGACATTCGGCGTTGACATGAGCGAAGATTTCCACCAGCCGCTCGATCTGCGCGTCGGTGTAGGTGAAGCGGTTGCGAATCCAGGGGAGCTTCAACAGGTCGGGGAAGCGCCCGCCGGGGTTGCGCTCGGCGAGCTCCTTCAGACCGGCCTCCAGCTTGGTCTGGGTGCTCTCGGAGAGCTCGGAGCCCGGCTTGGCGGCGCTGACGAAGAACGTGCTCTCCGCGATCTCGTCCATCAGTGTCTTGGTGCGGCTGATTTTTTCTAAAATCTTCGACTCGTCTCCGGCGAACCGGGCGGAGACGGAGTCTATCTCGTTGAAATCGGCGGCCTTGGAAATAGCGTCGGCCCGAGCGTTCCAGATCCCGGCCAGCTCGTCCAACTTCATCTCGGCGTACACTTCCGCCTGGAAGCGGGCGCCGTCCACCGCCATGGCCCGGCCGAGCCGGAAGGAAAGACCGCCCTCCATGAACTGCCGGTTCATCTCGATGAGGTCCGGGGTCTTCTTGACCATCTCGAGGGTTTCGGCGTCCGCCTTCGCCGCCTCCACCGCGTGGGGGTCCCGCTTCCGGGCCTCCAGCGTCAGGCGGTAGTATTCGATGGTGTCCGCGTGCGCCTTCGCGTCGTAACTGCCCATGCCTCTCCTCTCGTCGCTTTTTCACGACCCGAACGGTTAAAGCTCTTCCCCGTCGAACTCCTCCTGGGTCGCGGTCAGGCACCTGCTCCAATCGCGCAGGTCGTCCACCAGGGCGGTGATGGGGGAGAAATCCACGGCGGTGCCGGAGCCCGCGGTGCCGAACTCCTGCGCCACCTCGCTCTCCAGCTCGAAGGCCTCCAGGCGGTTCGACGCCTCGGAAAGTCGGTCCACCAGCCCGGCGAAGTCGTTGGTGCGCTCGACCAGATTGGTCAACAGACGCCAGGCCTTTTCTGCCAAGGGCTTCGAGTCTATGTCCCTGGAGCGCTCGTAGAACTTGTACACCTTGTCCTGGCGCAGCCATTCTCCGGCCAGGGCGACGGCGCCCGTATAAACCTCGTCCACCAGCGGCTCGAGCTCCACGGGTTTCGTATCTATCTCCTTGAACCGTTTGACTATCGTCTCGTACCCCGAACTTATCTCCTTGAATCGCGGTCCGGCGGGATTCTTGTCTATCCTCTCGTTGAAGGCAAGCCAGTGCTCCTCGATTTCCACGAAGAGCAGGCTCACCCGCAGGACGCGATCCGAAAAAACCTTCGCGTAGACGAAGATGACGACGAGTATCCCGGCACCGATCGTCCCCACTGCGACCCATAAAGTTTCCAGCAAGATTAAACCCATGTATCCGATGAATAAGGCCGCGGGGAGAAGGGACAACGCGGTGGTGACCCGCTTGCGTTTCTCCTCGTCCTTGAAAAACCGGCGCCGGATGACCCTACGCAGGCGGGCGGTGAGTCGGACCAAGGTGCCTCCGTTATCTTGGGGTCACAATCGTTTGAGCCCGGCCGTTGACGACGGCGGCCGGGACGGTGTTCTCCCGGTCAGCCGCGGACACTTTCCGTTCCGGTTCATCCCGACCGTTGCATAACCAGGTTGCTGATGAACGGGGTGAAGGCGGTCAGCGGTACGCGCGCCGGCCGCGCCACGGCGAAGTACAGCAGCGCTTCGACCACCCGTCTCAGCGGGCCCCCGGGCGGGTGGTGGACGTGGGAATCCCAACCGGGCAGGAGGTTGACCGACCGCCAGGGCAGCCCGCGCAGGCAACCTTTGATTTCCCACCAGGTGGACCCCCAGGCTCCGGCTTCCTCCAACCCGCGCGGCCCCGGGCTCAGCCGCTCCGTCGGGGAATAACGCCCGCGCCTCACGGCCCGGCGGTGCGCCCAGGGCGAGCCCGGCCGCGTCCAGGGAATCCCCGCGAGCCCGGTCGTGTGGAAGTCAATGGGCCACAGCCGGTTGGGGGTCTCGTTGACGTAAAGGAAGCCGCCAGGCGCGAGGAGCCCGAAGACCCGCCGCAGGACGTCCCTCCGCAGACCGGTCTCGCTCGAGGGGATGTGCTCGACGACCCCGGAGAGAAGGATCAGGTCGTACCTCCCTCCGGCGTCCTCGGGGTCGTCCAGGATCGCCACCCGGTCGGCGAGGCCGTGCTCACTCAGGCGTAGCCTGCAGATGTCCAGGGCCTCGCGGTCAATGTCGTAAGCGTGGACCTCTCCGGCCCGGCAGGCCAGGGCGACCGTGCTGGCTCCCGTGCCGCAGCCGAAGTCCAACACACGTTTGGAGTCTAGCGGCCCGCAGAAGAACTCTATCTCGGGCAGGAGCCGTTCGGTGAAGCGGACCACGCGGCTGTCCGGACCTTCCAGGTGCTCCTCGATGTACCGCGCATAACGGGGCCAGCCTTCCATCCCCCGGTGGAGCTCACGGATGCGGTTGACGAACCGGGGGGAGTAGGTGACATGGTCGGCGCGGTCCACGCTAAAACAGCCCGGTGATGTTGCCGTCCAGGTCAATGTCCATGTGCACTGCCGCCGGATCCTTGGGCAGGCCCGGCATGCGCAGGATGTCCCCGGTGAGCGGGACGACGAACCCGGCCCCCGCGGCGATCTGAATCTCCCGCACCGTCACCACGAAGTCCTTGGGGCGCCCCAGGAGCACCGGGTTGTCCGAGAGGGAATTCTGCGTCTTGGCGATGCAGACCGGCAGCCCGGAGTAGCCGAAGTCCTCGATGGTTTTCAGGTCGCGCTTCGCCTTGGACGTGTAGTCCACGTGCTCGGCGCCGTAGATTTCGTGGGCCACGGTGTAGATTTTCTTCTCGACGGGCCAGCTCCAGTCGTAGAGCGGCTTGAAGTCACCCGTGCAATCCCGGGCGCTTTCCCGGACCAGCTCGGCCAACTCGAGCATCCCGTCGCCGCCCTTGGCAAAGCCCTCGCCCACGGCGGCGGGGACCCCCAGCTCCCGGCAACGGTCCAGGACGACGCGCATCTCCTCCTCGGTGTCGGAGAAGAAGCGGTTTACACAGACCACGGACGGCAGCCCGAACTTCTTTATATTCTCCAGGTGCTTCTCCAGGTTGGGCAGGCCGCGGGCCAGGGCTTCGGGGTTGGGCTCGGCCAGGTCCCGCTTCTTCACTCCGCCGTGCATCTTCAGCGCCCGGCAGGTGGCCACCAGGACCACCAGGCTGGGGCAGAATTTGCCGGAGACGCACTTGATGTCGAAGAACTTCTCCGCGCCCAAATCGAAGCCGAAGCCGGCCTCGGTGATCCCCCAGTCGCTGAAGGCCAGGGCCATGCGGGTGGCGAGGACCGAATTGCAGCCGTGGGCGATGTTGGCGAAGGGGCCGCCGTGGATGAAGGCGGGAACGCCCTCGAGGGTCTGCACCAGGTTGGGCCGAATGGCGTGCTTCAACAGCATCGTCATGGCGCCCGCAACACCTATCTCCTTGGCCAGCACCGGCTTGCCGTCGTAAGTCATGCCGAGGAGGATGCTCCCCAGGCGGCGTTTCAGGTCCTCGAAATCCTCCGCCAGGCAGAGGATGGCCATGACCTCGCTGGCGGCGGTGATGTCGAAGCCGGACTCCCGCGGCACGCCCTGGGTCCGGCCGCCGAGGCCGATGACGATGTCCCGCAGCTCGCGGTCGTTCATGTCCACCACGCGGCGGTAGGTCACGGTGCGGGGGTCCAGCCCGCTCGCGTCGCCCCGAAAGAGATGGTTGTCCAGGGCCGCGGCCAACAGGTTGTGCGCCGAGGTGACCGCGTGGATGTCGCCGGTGAAGTGGAGGTTGATGTCCTCCATGGGGATGACCTGGGAGTATCCGCCGCCGGCGGCGCCGCCTTTCACGCCGAATATCGGCCCCAGGGAGGGCTCGCGCAGGGCGCAGGCCGCCTTCTCGCCCAGCTTGGCCAGTCCCTGGGCCAGGCCGATGGTCACCGTGGTCTTGCCCTCGCCCGCCGGGGTGGGGGTGATGGCGGAGACCAGGACGAGCTTGCCGATACTACCCTGGAATCTGCGGAGGGCGTGGTTGTGGACCTTGGCCTTGCCCCGACCGTAGAGGTCGAGGTCGTCGGGCCCGAGGCCCAGTCCGGCCGCGACCTCGGCGATGGGCCGCGGCTTCGCCGCCTGGGCGATTTCTATGTCGGGCGGGAAGGGCATGAGACACCTGCATTTAAGACGACCGCGTGCGGCCGATACGCCCGTAATCATGGTATAGATTCGGGTTAAAAAACAAGGGCGCTCTCCGGGGCCGACCGAGGGCCATGCCATTTCAACGGCACTGAGGGGGGAGGCTCCCCGCTGCAATTTGGGAATTCAGTCTGTTTAGCGCCGCCTCGGTCCGATCTAAACGGCGCGCCGTCGGTCGGCCCCTACGTCGGCCCTCGTTGATCGCCGTCGTTTGAAAAACGTAGGGGCGGGTGTCCACACCCGCGGGCGATTCAATCCCACCGCCTTGCCTAAGATGTAGGGAGGGGATTGTAATCCCCGCCGTTTTATAAGGCAGCCCTCACCTTAGGTCCCTCTCCGACGGGGAGAGGGAAACTGTCGCCCCTTAGGTAAGCCCGGTGAGCCTTAAAAACGCAGCGCCAGGCTCAGCGTGGGATAGAACTCGCCGTCGCCGGAGACGCCCAGACCCGGGGAGAGATAGAGGGCGTATTCCAGCCGCTCGTTCTTTTCCAATGCCAGGAGCGGGGCGTGGATCAGGCCGCCCAGGTAAGCGGTGTTCATGATACACGCGCCGAATAATATCTCGTCGAACCCGGCCAGTGATCCGGTTTGGTTCGCCCCGATGATCATCAGGGCTACTCCGCCTCCCACTAGGCCGATCTCCACGACGCCCCAGATCGGTTCCTCGATGAGGAAGTAACCCAGCCCGGGGACGAGGTTGCCTAAAAGGCCCGCCTCCCACGAGTAGCGCTCGGGAGCCGGCATTTCCTCGGTTTCGCCGTACACCTCGGGAACCGGCAGGGGATCGGCGTAGACGACGGCCAGGAGCAGCATTAGCAGAACCGCGGGCAGTCTGCACATATCGGCCGGCTCCTCCGTCGGTGGAGGCGGGAGGACATGATAATTGCCGTTATCTTACACACCCCCCCGCCGGCTGACAAGCTTGGGGAGTTGACCGTAAGTTGAGGGTTTGCTACACTTCGGCGGTTGCGAGTTAACGTCTCAAGCCCACCGGTCAGAGGAGAGTAACCCTTGTTCACACATCTGGTTTACGCGCTCTCGGGAGGCGGAGGCGGCGGAGAGGGTGGCGACGGCGGCGGGGGAATCCTCGGCCTCATCCTCCCCTTCGTCATCGTCATCGCCATCTTCTACTTCCTGATCATCATGCCCCAGCGCAAGAAGGAGAAACAGAAACAGGCCATGCTCAGCGCCGTCACCAAAGGCGACCGCGTGGTGACCATCGGCGGCCTGAAGGGCACCGTCGTGGGGGTGGACGACCGGGAGGACTCGGTGACCATCCGCGTCTCGGGCGACGTGAAGCTCGAGTTTCTGAAGAGCTCCATCGCCCAGGTGATTTCCAAGGACCGTTCGGCCGAGTAGCTCCCACCTTTGACCGGTGACCGACCGGCAACTGAGGAAGGGCGTGAGATGGCTGAAAAGATACTCGTGATCAACCCCGGTGCCACCTCGACCAAGATCGCCGTATACGACGGCGAGAAGATGAGCTTCAGCGAGGTGGTCAGGCACCACGACGACCAACTCTCGTCTTTTTCGAGCATCCTGGACCAGCTCGAGTACCGCAAGAACCTCATCCTCGAGGTTTTGGGCAAAATCGGCCTCTCCCCGAAGGACCTCGACGCGACGGTGGGCCGGGGCGGGGCTTTCAAGCCCATGGTCTCGGGCACGTACAAGGTCAACAAGGCGATGGTCTCGGACGTGCTCACGGGCAAAGTGGCCGCCGAGCACGCCAGCAACCTCGGCAGCCTTCTGGCTTTCGAGATAGCCAAGCCCCACGGCATCCCGGCCTTCATCGTTGACCCGGTGAGCGTGGACGAGTTCGACGACGTGGCGCGGCTGAGCGGCCTGCCGGAGCTGGAGCGCAAGTCCCTCTCCCACGCCCTGAACCTCAAGGCCGTCGCCCGCCGGGCGGCCGAAAAGCTGAAGAAGCCCTACGATAAGCTGAACCTGGTAATCGCCCACCTGGGTACCGGCATCAGTGTCTCCGCGCATCGCCGGGGGAAGATGATTGACGTGAACAACGCCAACGACGGTGGACCCTTCTCCCCCCAGCGCGCGGGCGGCCTGCCCACAACCGGCCTGATCAAGCTCTGCTTCTCCGGCAAATACTCAGCCGCCGAGCTCAAGAACCGGGTCGTGGGCCAGGGCGGGCTCGTGGCTTACCTGGGCACCGACGACATGTTCGAGATAGACCGCCGGGTGGAGGCGGGCGACAAGAACTCCAAGCGCGTGCTCGACGCCATGGCGTACCAGGTGGCCAAGGAGTGCGGCGCCATGGCCGCCGCCCTGGGAGGCAAGCCCGACGCCGTGGTCATCACCGGCGGGATCGCCAAGAGCAAACCCTTTGCGGATCTGCTCCTGCCGCGGATAAAATGGCTGGGCGAAGTTATCGTCTATCCGGGCGAGGACGAGATGGGAGCCCTGGCGCGTGGAACTCTCCGTGTCCTGCGCGGCGAGGAGAAGTCGAAGGTCTACAAGTAGCTTTTATTGAATCCCACGGGGCACCCGCCGGGTGCCCTTAAAACTACCGGGGAACGGCATGGTCGGGGCGACGGCGGCGCAGATGCGGCGGTGGGCCGAAAGCCTGCCCGAACAGCTCGCCTACGAGGCTCCGGGGCTGGACGGCCTCCGTGCTCCGAAACGCCCGCCCGGGCGCGTCCTCGTCGCCGGAATGGGCGGCAGCGGCGTTTCCGCCAAATTCCTCGAAGCACTGTCCCATAAAAACAGCACCCCCGTCATCCCCTGGCCCTGGTCGGGGGTCCCGAGTTGGCTCTCCCGTGACGACGCCCTGCTGGCGATTTCCCATTCCGGCGAGACTGCGGAAACTCTGGCCACGCTCCGGGAGGGGATGGATAGCGGCGCCGCGGTGGTCGGCATTTCCACCGGCGGGAAGCTCGGCGCGTTTTTAACGGAAAAGGGTCTGCCCCTCCTCACCGTGCCCGGCGGAATGCCGCCCCGGGCCGCCTTCGGCTTCCTCCTGGGCACCGGCCTGCACGCCGTGGAGCGGCTGACCGGCGAAAAACTTTGGGAGTCGGGGAAAGTCGTCGCGGCGCTGAAGCGTCTGCGCGACGGGCTCTCCGCCGGCGGTTACACCGACATCGAGGAGCTGGCCCGGAAGTTGAAGGACCGCCCCCTGGTCGTCTACGGCACCTGCCCGCTAACCGCCGCCGCCGCGGTGCGCCTGAAGCAACAGTTGAACGAGAACGCCAAGATGTACGCCTGGTCCGGCACGCTGCCCGAGCTGGCCCACAACGAGATAGAGGGCGCCGGACCGGGCGAGCCGCCTCGACGCCTCTGCCTGACACTGACCGACGCACCGCCGCTGGACGAGGTCCTCCGTGACGGCGTTCAAACCATCTTTCTCAAAGGAGAGGGTCCCGAACCGCTGACCGCCGCCCTGGGGCTGGTCCTCCGTGGAGACCTCCTCTCCCTGGCCCTGGCGCGGGAGCGGAATGTGGAACCGGGTCCCGTCACCCGGATCGAGGAGTTCAAGAGGCGGGCCTGAGCCCGCTTTTTTCTTGCGAAAGGGCCCGTCCCCGGCTACACTTGTGACGATTCGCTCACAAGGAGAGCCATGTCCCGCCTCGTCTGTGCAGTCCTCCTGCTGTCGGCGCTCGTCGCCCTCGCGGCCGAAGACGAGGTCCTGCCCGGAACGCCCGGGCACATCGTCATCCCCGCCGGGGTGACCGGCGTGACCGACGTCGCCACGGGGATTTACTACGGCGGTCGCTTCGGCTTCTTCCTCCCCTTCTCCCAGGAAAACTACCTCCACTTCGATTCGCTGGCCTGGCGCTTCGAAGGCCTCGTCAACCTCGAGGGCGGCGACTGGAAGGCCATGGCCACGCTGGGCCTCTACCTGGGCGAGGTGGATAACAACCCGGATTTCGACAACACACCGAGCTTCCTCGTCGTGCCCTTCTCCCTGGGCGCGTACTATGAGTTTGGGGAAAATTTCAGCCCCTACGTGGGCGGCGGCGTGGGTTTCACCATCTTCAACATGGGTGAGCGGCTGCTGGCCGGGGGCGGCCGCGAGGACGGATTCACCGAGCTTTTATTCATGCCCCACCTGGCCGCCGGACTGGACTTCTTCCGCGAGAAAAACTTCCGCCTGAACGCCGAGCTGCGGCTGGAGCTGGCCTGGAGCGGCGAGTTGGCCCAGGTCGGCGGATTTTCCCTCCTCTTCGGCATCGCCCTGTGAGCGTCTGCCCCAGGAAGGGGCCTGTGAGGAGTGGTCGGGGGTGAGGGTGAGGGGTAAAGCGCGGCGGGGATTTGCCAGGGGCATAGCTCGCTTCGCTCGGTTAAAATCCCCGCCCTTCATTTAACACCACAGCCCGTCTGCGAAGCCTTCGTAGGGGCCGACCTTCAGGTCGGCCCGCAATTTTCGCTACTCCTACAAAGGTCTGCGAGGCGTGGACCGGGGGTGAGGGCTGCTTTATTCTCCCTCCCCCCTTTGGGGGAAGGCGCGCCTACGGGTCGGGTAGAGGGGTAAAAAACGGCGGGGATTTACCAGGGGCATAGCTCGCTTCGCTCGGTTAAAATCCCCGCCCTTCATTTGGTGTTCGGTGGCAGGCGGGCGGGTAAGGAGACCCGCCCCTACGTCGGCAAGTCGCGAATCCTATCCGTAGGGGCGACTGGTAGGACGAGTCCTCCACGGTCGCCCGCTCAACCGACCTAAACGGCGCGCCGTCGGTCGGCCCCTACATCATCGCAACTAGGAATTGTCCAGGGAGGGGGGTTATTCGCGGCGGCCCGCAGAGGGGCCGCCCTACACCATTATAAAGCAGCCCGAATGCCTACGGCGACGGCTGCGGGTTGGCCTCGAATAACCGTCCGCGCGGGTCGTCGAAAGCCTTGATGACGAGCAGAATCTGGTTGCTCCGCCCCAGGAGCGAGGAGGTCAGCGTCATCTCGGTCAAGTCGAACTCAGGCAGGACATCCCGGATGGCGGTGAGCTGGGCCGCGGTGAATTTGACGGCGACGGTCCGCCCGTAGCCCCCCTTTACGGACTTGATCTGTTCGCTGGTCAGGGTGAGTGTCACCTCGTACTGCTTCACCTCGGCCCAGGCGCCCAGGACGAGGGTAAGGAGCAGCAGCAGAACAGCCCACTTTCGCACAACGTACATCGTCCCTCCCTTCCTCCGGTTTCTCTCCCGTTTCAGTGATTGATACATAATATACGAACCTTGAGGGGAACGTCAACCGCAGTCGCGGAAAGGGGTGCGCCCATCGCGCACCCCCAATAGTTTACCGGACGCGGCGGCGTCAGAGGACGAAGTGGCGATCGAGATCGGGTGCGTAGCCCTCGGGGTGGAAGGCGCCGGTGGCCGTGTCCTGCGTGTAGTCGAGCCGTGGGCCTTTTTCCGCCAGGCGCGCGAGCTCGGCGAGGAAGTGGTCTACATCCTCTTCATCATTGTAGATACCAAGGCTGGCCCGCACCATGCCGGGTATCCGGCGTCGGTCGCCGTCGGTCAGCATCTCCCCCGCCAGCCGGGCGAATTCCTCCCTTCCCAACCCCAGAAGCTCCGCGACGTAGGGCTGGGCGCAGAAGCAGCCGTTGCGGACCCCGATGCCGCCCTCGAAGGCCAGAACGGCGGCGACGAGCTGGTGCGGTATCCCGTCGAGGTTGAAGCTGACCACCCCCAACCGCCCGTCGAGCGCGGTCGTGTCGGACGAGCCGTAGATTGTAATGCCGGGCACCGCGAGCAAACCTTCCAGCAGCCGTTTCGTCATCTCGTTCTCTCGACGTCGAATCGCGTCGTAACCCAGCGTCTCGAGCGTTTTAGCCGCCACCGCCATGGCGACCGCGCCGACGAAGTTGGGCGTGCCCGGCTCCAGCCGGTCGGGCATGTCGGCCCACACGACGTCGTCGCGGGTGACGAGCTTCACCGTGCCGCCGCCCCGGCAGGCCGGACCGCAGGCCTCGAGGGCGTCCCTCCGACCGATGAGCGCCGCGCCGCCGTAGGGGGCGTACATCTTGTGCCCGGCGATGACGACGTAGTCGAGATGCGCCCCCGGCTCGCCCGGGTCCACGCTGAGTGGCAGGTGCGGAGCGAGCTGGGCGCCGTCCACCAGAATCCTCACCCCGTTCGCGTGGGCTATCTTCGCCAGCTCGTGAACCGGGACCAGCAGGCCCGTCACGTTGCTCGCCCCGGTGACCGCAATCAGAGCCAGACGGTCGGCGAGGCTCTCCACGAGTCTGCGGGTGGCGGCCAGGTCAACGACGCCTCCCGCGGAAATGGGGAGGTACGCCAGTTCGGCGTACCGCCGCCAGGGCAGATCGTTGGAGTGGTGCTCCAGCGGGCTCACCAGAACCACTGGGTCCTCGGGATAGCCCAGAGAGCAGGCCAGCTTGTTGAGCGCCTCGGTGGTGTTGGAGCTGAAGACGGCGATGTAGTCGTTTTCCCCGGCGCCGACGAGGTCGAGTATCACCTGCCGGGCCCGCTCGTAGGCGTGGGTGGCCACGGCGCTCTTGAAGCCGGTGCCGCGGTGGATCGAGGAGTACCAGCCGATGAGCTCGTTCACCTTGTCCCGCAC
Source organism: bacterium (assembly GCA_035528375.1). Lineage (NCBI taxonomy): Bacteria > bacterium. The sequence goes on along the minus strand of DATKYS010000072.1, from coordinate 32,378 downwards.
CGGGGCCAGGGCCGGTGTGCTGGCGGCGTTGTCCAGATAGACGTAGCGCCGCGTGCCGCCCGTGGCCAGGGGGACCTTTTTATCCCATCCGACTATGTGCTCGCGGATGTTATCCAGAGAAATTCGCAAAGCCTCTCCTTGATTTTCCCGCTCGATTTGACGTCTTGGTTTCGCGCCGCCGGCGGATTATAATACGAAGAAAATCCCACCGGAGGTTTTTAAAAGATGCTCCACCGCTCGCTCTACCTGCTGCTCCTGGCGTCCCTCCCCGTCTCGGCCCTGACGCTTGACCTGGACGGGCTGAAGGTGGACCTCGACGAGCCCGATGGAACGGAGCTCTACGCCTACCAGGCGGGTCACGTCCTGCTGCTCAGGCCCGAAGGCGAGGCGCTGGGCGTCATTTACATCTACCCCGTGGGGGAGCCCGGGCACAGCATCGAGGAGATAACGTCCTTCTACGACGGCGACGCCAACGCCTTCCTGGGGGACATGCTCGCAGATCTCCGCCGGGCCATAACCGCGGGCGACCGGGGGCCCGCCTTCCGCTGGGGCGGATACAACCGGACGAGCGCCAAGGGTGTTCCCATCGCCTCCGCCGACTACTTCAACTTCGGGTACTACAACCTGGACAGCCTGCTCCTCGTCGGGAAAAACCTCGTCCACGTGGACTGCTACTGTCACGAGGATAAAGCCGAGGCCTTCCGGGAGGTGGTTCTCGACGCCCTCGCCACCATCGGGGAACACGGTGGTGCGTGACGCGTGTCGGTCCATCGGATGATAAAAAAAGGTGGGGCCATCCCACCTTTTTTACGCCGGCGCGCTGCATATGACGTTCCCGTCCTCCTGCAGGAGCAGTGGACAGCCGCCGCCGCACAGGGGGAATTCGGCGCACCCGCGGCACTCGTCGGGGACCCACTCCCTGTTGCGCAGGCTCACCGCCAGGGGGCTGTTCCAGATTTTCGCCCAGTCGTCGGTGAGGATGTTGCCCATAACCTCGAAGTAGCTCTGGCAGGGCAGCACGTCGCCGTCGGGCTCCACGGCCAGGTTGTACCTCGCGGCGGAGCAGGTCTTTATACCCACGCCCAGCTCGAGCGGGTTGAGCTCCTCGTAGCGCGTCGGGGTGTACCAGAGGAAGTTCAGGCCGCGCGAGACGGCGGCGTTGAAAAACTCCTCCACGTACGGCGCAAGCTCGGCCTCGGTCAGGGCGTCGGGATTTCCCTTCCCCTTCCCGGAGTGGATCATCCCGTTGGCCGCCACCTGGGAGAGTCCCAGGTCGGCCAGGAACTCCACCGTCCGGCGGACGTGGTCGGCGTTGCGCCGGGTGATCGTCGTGTTGGTCAGGACGTAGAGCGGCTGCGCCAGGGCGTTTTTGATGCCCTGCACCGTTTCCCTCCAGGCCCCGGGAGCCCCCACCATGGCGTCGTGCACCGCCTCGTCGCAGCTCTCCAGCGTTATCTGTGCGTGGTCCAGCCCCACCTCCACCAGCCCGGCCAGGTAGTCCTTATCGGCCAGCTTCCGCCCGTTGGTTAAAAGACCCGTCACCAGGCCGATGTCCTCGGCGTACTCGATCAGCTCGCGCAGGTGGGGGTAAAGAGTGGCCTCGCCGCCGGTGAAGGTCACGTGGGGCACCCCGACCGCCCAGAGTTTTTCCATGACCCGGCGCCAGTCCTCCTTGACCAACGATGGTTTGTTCCGGCGCTCGGGGGCCACGTAGCAGTGGCCGCAGTCCGCGTTGCAGGCGTAAGTGAGAACGAGGTCCACCCGGTAGGGGGCGAATGTCTCCACGCTGAACGGCTCGTAGCGGTCGAGGTCGAGGTAGGTCACGGGGCAGACGTCACCGCCGCGTGCCAGCTCGGTGATGATTCCCTGGATTTCCCGGTAATCGGCGAGGGCGATCTTTTTGGGGACGTTGTACCGGGCGGTTATCTCCCGGACGGCGTCCCGGGGCGTGCGTTCCTCGACGATGAGCTTGGCGTACTCGGCGGCGGTCTGGTTCAGGTGGATGATTTTCGCGGCGTTGACCACCAGGGTGCCGTTGCCGTTGGGTTCGATGCGCAGGTGGACCCGGTAGCCCTCCATTGCGTCGCCGGAGCGCAGGTGGTAGATGCCGGGCTTGAGCGGCTCGGGCCTCTTGAGGAAGGATTCGACGAGGTGGTGCCGGGCGGGGTGGTCGGGATCGGCCACCTGTCGCCGACGGCGCAGCGCCAGGAGCAGAAGGACGATTGAAGCGCCGAGCCCCGCGACGCCGAAGCCGATGAAGAGCCAGTTGACGACGCCCCCCGGTCCGCTCTCGGCGACCATCCGGCCCTCCTCGGGGCCGAAGGGTACGAACAGGCCGACGAGGAGCAGGGCGAGGCCGACCGCCGCCGCCGCTCCCACCAGGACGAAGTCCAGCGAGCCCTTTTTCATTACGTCAAATACTCCTCGGGATCGGTCACCAGGACGCAACGACCGCGGACCAAGTGGGCCCCGGCCTCCTCGGCCATGCGGACCGCTTCGGGGCCGTCGGCGCCCGGCTGCATCCAGAAAATTCTTACCCCCAGCCCCAGTGCCTCCCGCATCAACGCGGCGGTCCTCGGGGGCGGGGTGATGAATATCACCGCGTCGGGCCTTTCCGGGAGCGCGGCCAGCGTCGGATAGCACCGGTCGCCGTCAATCTCGTCGGTCCGCGGGTTCACCGGGTAGACCGTGTACCTTCCGGACCCATTCAACCTACGGTAGACCCTGTAACCGTATTTCCGTTCGTCGCGGCTGGCCCCGGCCACGGCGATGACCTTCGAGCGGAAGAACGCGGCTATGGCTTCCCGGCTCAAATGCCGTGCAGGAGCCGGCCGCCCAGCTCCTCGGGCAGCCCGGCGGAGATGATACGCTCCGCGGCCCGCGGTATGTCGTAGGACACGCGGTGCAGGCGAATCATCAGGTTGCGGAAGCCGGGGGTGAACTCCAGGGTGGCGCAGCAGCTCTTCGGGTTTCCGTCCCGGGACTGGCCCACGCTCCCCATGTTGATGATGTAGCGGCGGAAGATGCTCGGGACGTGCTCCTCCTCGGTGATGACCTCCACGTAGCCGTCCTCGTGCTGCTCGAAGATGACCGGCTGGTGGCTGTGCCCGATGAAGCAGAAACCCACTTCCAGGGCGTTGAAGGCCCGCTCTATCTCGCGCCGGTTCAACAGGTAGTGCCAGCGCTCCGGTTCGTGTGGGCTGGCGTGGACCATCCGGAAAAGGACGGTCTTCGACTTTTTGTGCCGTATGGGCTGACCGTCCTCGCCCGCGTCCATGCCCATGGGGAGCGCGGAAATGTAGTCCACGTTCTCGCGGGAAATCACCTCGCGGGTCCAAAGAATCGCCCTCGCGGCGAAGGAGTTGAAGAGGTACTCGGCGCCGGGGGTTATGGCGACGTGGTCGTGGTTCCCCTTCACCGTCACGGTGGTGGTCTGGGTCAGGAAGGAGACCAGGCGCTCGGGGTCGCTCACATCGGTGGAGGCGAGGTGCTCGAGGACCTGCTTTTTGGAAACCCGCTTGTCCCCCTCGGCGTAGCGGACGATGTTCAGGCACTCGTTTGGGCAGGCGCCGTAACCGACGATGTCGCCGCCGCAGTAGAGGGCGTTCACCTCCAGGCGCCGGAGGTGGTCCAGCACCATCGCCAGGGCGTCGAGGTTGGCGTGTATGTCGGAGAAGAAGCCTACGATCAAGGGTCACTCCGGGACGAAACGTATCAGTCAACCAATTCTATCAGAAAACGCCGCCCGCGGCGAGATTGCACAGCCAAAACCAGCCGTAGTAGGCGTATGACACGACCAGGGGGATCAGGAGATTGTCCCAGCCCCCGGGGAGGAAGAGCTCCGTCAGCGTCCCCAGGGCGCCCAGGCCGAGGGCCAACAGGACGTTGGTCAAAAGGTCGTGCGCCCCGACGAGGGTCAGAACCAAAAAAACCACGACGGCGCTCGTGACGAACATCGTCAGCGTACCGACGAGGCTTTTCTGGCCGAAAAGCTTCGTCTTCCCCCACTTGTGGCCGAAAACCGCCGCGAGCCCGTCGCCCCACCCCAGGACGAGTATCCCCATGACGGCCGCGTAGCGGAAATCGCCGGCGCCGATGTTCGCCAGCCACCAGAAGTGCCAGGTGAGAATCGAGAGGCTGACGGAGAAGAACACCGTGCCCGGGCTCTTGTCCCCCGATTCCATCCCCTTGAAGAGGTCGAGCTTCCAGGAGACGTAGTTGATGACGATGAAGGAGAGCGGGCCTGCTATCGCGAAGTACCAGTCGCGGAAGATGAACAGGGCGAGGATGATCCAGTTGCTCACCCCGATGTGGATGACTTTCCGCGCCGCCTCGCCGGAGATTTTTTCCTTCCTGGCCAGGACGCCCGCCGTGCCGATGACCGCGAAGACGGCCGCGTAGGAGACGGCCAGGGAAACCCACTGGTTCATGGAGCCTCCTTCTTACCCCAGGGTGAGGATGAGGTAACCGCCCACGCCGGCCACGACGCCCGTAACGAGGTTGTCGAGCTGAACCGGGCTTATCAGCTCGGCTAGACCGACGAGCGCCCCGAAGCCCACGGCGAGGATGTAGGAAAGCCAACCGGTGAACCCGAAGATAACGTTCACGATTACGAAGGCCGCGACGCCCCCCAGCATCCCGGCCGCGGTGCCTATCTTCGAGCGATTGCGCCGGAGCTCTCCCTTGCCGTATCGCCGGCCCACCATGGCGGCGAGGCTGTCGGCCACGGAGGAGGGGAAGACGCAGAAGGCGGCGAGGGGTCGAAGCTCGATACCCCGCCCCGGGTCGGTGAAGAACCAGCCGATGAAAACCGAGACGCACAGCACGATGGCCATCGCCACGCCGCCGAACCGCCCCTTCTCCGCGTCCACGCTCGAGAGCAGGCCGAACTTCATCGAGAGGGCGCTCAACACGAGGAAGAGCACCGACGCCGCCAGCACCCAGTACCAGTCGGTGAAGAGCCAGGGAGCGGCCAGGGTGCAGGGGACCACGCCCAGACCCACGATGTTCCGCGACGAGAGGTCGGAGATGACGCCCCTGGAGCGGAACTGCTCGACGACGCCCACCACCAGGAACACGTAGGCGATTATGTACGCGATGGAGTATATCTGGGGAATCGGCGGCGTGACGGGCAGTTGTACGGTCATCTGTTCTCCCCGCCCAGACCGGGCCAGCGAAGATTCTCGCGCACCCAGCGGCCGGCCTCCTCGAAGGGGTCCGCACCGCCGAGGATGCGTTCCCTTTCCCGGGGCCAGTCCGGTTTCCCGGATTCGGCGAGCCAGCGGTCGGCAAAGGCGCCCGATTCGATTTTTTCTAAAAGCGCCCTGAGCCGTTTTTTGGTCTCCGCCCCGATCACATCATCGCCGCCGGTCGCCGCGCCGAAGAGCGCCGTACCCGATATCGCGCCCCGCATCCCCGCCGTTCCGCGCTCGTACATCAGATCGGCCAGGAGCTTGAGTTGCATCATGCACTCGATGTAGGCCAGGCGCGGGTCGTGCCCGGCCCCGACTAAGGTGTCCCAGGCCGCCCGGACCAGCGTCGGGACGCCGCCGCACAGCACGGCCTGCTCCCCGAAGTGGTCCACCACGGTCTCCTCGCGGAAGGTGGTCCAGAGGAGACCGCCCCTGGCGCACCCCACCGCCCGGGCGTAGGCCAGCAGCCGCTCTTCCGCCGTCCCGGTGGAATCCCGCTCGACGGCCAGGGCCCCCGGCAGGCCCTTCCCCGCCAGGAAGAGCCCCCTCAACGCCGCGCCGGGACCCTGGGGGGCGAGGAGGGCGACATCCGCGTTTCCCGGAGGGACGACCCAGCCCCAGGTCACGGCCAGGCCGTGGAGGAAGAGCCAGAGCTGACCGTCTTTTATTTTCTTGAAAGACGAAGCGGCGTCGGGGACGGCCTCGTCGGGAATCGCCCAGACCAGCACGTCGGCTCCGACGGCCTCTCCCGGAGAACAGACGTGTAAACGCTCCCCGCGGGCGACCTCGGCGCTCGGTGAGCCCGCGCGCAGGGCGACCGCCACGTCCGCGCCCGCGTCGCGCAGGTTCAGGGCGTGGGCCCGGCCCTGGTTGCCGAAGCCGAGAACGGCCACCCGGCCCAGGTCCAGAGCGGGGCAATCCTGCTCGAAGAGGACCTCGCGCCTTTCAACCCCCTTCATGGTCACCCTTGTTCAAGGTCGAATCACGCCCTTTAAAGCGAAAGGGGATGAAAGCCGGAACCCCCCGTCGGTACTCCTCCCAATCGCCGCCGAATTCGGCGGCCAAAACCTGCTCCTCGCGGCGGGCACGAAGGGGAAGCACAACGATAAAGACGAGTAACAGCGCGAACGTCCAGGTTCGGTAGACGAGCAATCCTCCGATGACGGCGAGGATCAGCCCCAGATACATGGGATGACGCACCAGGGCGAAGGGTCCGCGGGTCACCAGCCTGTGATCGCCGTACAGCTCGGCACCGGAAGTGCTCGAGGTGCCGAACATATCTCCGATTGCGAACCGACCCCGGACGTACAGGGCCAACCCCGGGAAAAAAAGGAGCGCACCCAAGGCCAGAGCCGCCGCGCTGAAGCCGGACGTGAGCTTCAACGGAATCGGTTTCCACAAAAAGACGCACGCGCCGATGAAAACGAGAAAAACCAGCGCAAATAGCGGCGACCAACGTCGGACCTTTCCGACGGTCCGCCCCGAGGGCCGGTTCCTCGTCACGACCAATCCGACCACTGCGACCGTCAAGAACACCAGCGCCGCCGCCGCGCCGATCCATCGCACCACCGATTCGACGGTTTCGATCGTCACGCCGCACCACGTTCAACGCTTCACGACACCTTGGAACCCGGGGGGATGTCGCCGTCCAGGGTCAAAAGACGCAGCCCGCCGCCGTCTTCCGTGGCGGCCAGGAGCATCCCCCGGCTCTCCACGCCCCGGAGCGTTACCGGCTTCAGGTTCACCAGGACGACGATGAGCCGACCGGGGAGTTCCTCGGGCGCGTAGTGCAGGGCGATGCCGGCCACGATGGTCCGCTTCTCCGCCCCGAGGTCCACCTCCAGGCGGAGGAGCTTGTCCGTCTTGGGCACCCGTTCGGCCGCGAGCACCTTTCCCACGCGCAGGTCCAGCCGCTCGAAATCGGCGTACTCCAAAAGCGCGTCCGACAGGGGCAGAACGTTCACATTTTCCTCCGAAACGTCCAGCGGGCGTCCCAGCTTTGCCCGCTGCTTTTCTATCTCCTCCGGCTCGATTTTTACGAAGAGGACGGCGATTTCGCCGAGCTTCGTTCCCGCGGGAACGAGGTCTCCGCGCGCGGCGTCGTCCCATCCCCAGCCTTCGAAGGCCGGGGCGACGCCGAGCTGCCCGGCCAGCCGGGCCGCCGACGCCGGGATGAAGGGACTGCTCACGATGGCCAGGGACGCCAGGGTCTGGTAAAGATGGTACATCGTCCGGGCGCAGGCCGGGAGGTCATCCTTGCGGGTGACCCAGGGACGCTCGTCGTCGAAGTACTTGTTGCCGGCCCGGGCCACGTCCATCATCAGCTTGGCCGCCTCCCGGAAGCGGAACCCCTCGATGCTGCGGGCCACCTCGCCCACCAGGCGGGCCACCTCGCTTTCCAGCGCCCGCGCCGCGTCATCGGGCTTTCCCGGATCGGGAACGACACCCGAGAAGTAACGGTGGATGAACACCAGCGTCCGGTGGACCAGATTGCCGTAGATATCGGCCAGTTCGGAGTTCACCCGCTCACCGAACTCGTCCCAGCTGAAATCGGTGTCCCGGGTCTCGGGCAGGCAGAAGGTCATGTAATAGCGTAGGTAGCAAACGGGGAAGGCGTCCAGCACGTCGTCCACCCACACGGCCCAGTTGCGGCTGGTGGAGAGCTTCTTGCCCTCGATGTTCAGGAACTCGTTGGCCGGCACGTTCTCGGGCAGGACGAAACGCTCGGTCTCGGGCACGGACCGGTTGTAGGCGAAAATCATCGCGGGGAAGAGAATGGCGTGGAAGACGATGTTGTCCTTGCCGATGAAGTGGAACAGGCGGCAGTCGGGGTTGAGCCAGAACGCGCGCCAGGCCTCGGGTCTCCCGTGCTCCGCCGCCCATTCCTTGGCGTTGGAGACGTAGCCCAGGACGTTCTCGAACCAGACGTAGATGACCTTGCCCTCCGCCCCCGGTAGGGGGACCGGGACGCCCCAGTTCAGGTCGCGGGTCACCGGGCGGTCCTTCAGCCCCTCCTTGAACCAGGAGCGGCAGTAGTTGAGCACGTTGTCCTTCCAGCCCACCGCGGCGTCCCGCGCCTCGATCCAGTGCCGGACCTCCTCCTCGAGGCCGGAGAGCCGGAAGTACCAGTGGGTCGTCTCTCGAAGCTCGGGGGCGCTGCCGGTCAGCTTGCTCCGAGGCTCGACGAGGGTCCGGGCCTCGATCCACCGCCCGCAGCTCTCGCACTCGTCCCCCCGGGCGTTCTCCGCGCCGCAGTGGGGGCAGGTGCCCTCCACGTAACGGTCCGGCAGCCAGCGATCCACACTCGCGTCGTAGAACTGCTCCACGGTCTTGGTGTAGAGGAAACCGGCGTCGTGAAGGACGGTGAAGAACTTCTGCGCCGTGTCGTGGTGGATGGGCGAGGATGTGCGCCCGTAGCAGTCCAGTGAGAAGTCGAGCCTCTCGAAGGTGCGCTTCAGGCGCGGGTGGTGGTAGTCCACGATGGCCCGGGGCGTGGTACCCTGGGCGTCGGCGGCCAGGGTGATGGCCACGCCGTGCTCGTCGGAGCCGCAGACGTAGACTACGTCGTTCCCCAGCCGGCGGTGGTAGCGGACGAAGATGTCGGCGGGGAGGTAGGCGCCGGCGAGCTGCCCCACGTGGAGCGGGCCGTTGGCGTAGGGAAGGGCGCTGGTGACGAGAATTTTTTCCATGAAATTCCCCGTAGGTACTCCACGGTGCAGTGCAAACGCAAAGTTTACCACAACCCGCGCGTCCACGTCGCCTTGTCCGCCCCGGGGAGCTGTGCTAGAATCCGCAGTCGTGCGGACCATAAAGACATCGGTCGTTCTGGGCTTCGCCGCTACGCTCATAACCGGCTGCGACGGACCGTCGCCCGTGCCCGGTGAGGCGCCGGTCAATCTGTGTACGAGCGTCCCGGCGGTGAATCACGAACCGCAGCACCGCCTCCCGCCGGACACGGTCGAGCCGATCGTCCTGGAATGCTTCGGCGAGCCGTTCGGCGAGCCGTTCGGCGACGCGGACCCGTACTACCTGGGCCGCGAGACACTTACCTGCCGCTCGGGTCGGTGGCGGACGGATTTTTGGCTCGAAACCGGCGCGGGCTGGAGCGAGGGCCTCCTCCTCCCCGGCCTGGTGACCCTGACCGTTCACCCGTCCCCGGGGGTCGAGGAGCGGGCCGTGGGTCGTCCGGGCCTGACCCGCCGCGCCGACGTGCTCACCGACGGGCCGTCGGTGGGCGTCATCGCCATGATTCTCGCCGGCTGCGCGCTCGCGGACGGGGAAGAGTACCGGCTACCCGCCCGGGATCTGCGCCAGGGCACCGATTACGACCTGGAAATCACCGTCGGGGGCCGGAAAGACGTGGAGACGGCCTGGGGCGTGCGCCCGTGCCTCGAAGTTTTGGTCGAGCCACAGGGGTTCGCCTTTTACCTGGACGATACCGGTTGGCCCTGGTCCGTCCGCTGGCCCGGTGGCTTTGCGGAGCGGGCCGAGTATGGACGCCCCGCCCGGAAAGCGGTCGTTGTTGAGATGCCGGAGGATGACGCCGCCGAGGACGAGCCGGCTCCGACTGAAACCGAAACCGAGGAACCTGCCCCCGAAGACGCCGAGGCCGGTGCATGAAAAGAGAAGGAGACCCCGTGCGCGCGGTGATAGTCACCATCGGCAACGAGATTCTTTCCGGCGACACGCTGGACACCAACTCGGCCTTCCTGGCTCAGGAGTTGAACGCGCTCGGGGTCCGTGTCAGCGCGCGGCACACCGTCCCCGACGACGCGGCCGCCATCGCGGGGGCAATTCGTCTCGGGCTCGGGGAGGCCGGACTGGTAATCACCACCGGCGGCCTGGGGCCCACCCGGGACGACATCACCCTGGACGCGGTGGCCGCGGAATTTTCCCAAAATCTTGTCGTGGACCCCGAGCAGGCCCGGCGGGTGCGGGAGGTTTTCGCCCGGCGCGCCATCGAGATGCCCGCCATCAACGAGAGCCAGTTCCGCCGCATGGAAGGCGCGGTAATCGTTTACAATCCCTCGGGCACGGCTCCGGGACAGCTCGTCGCCGTCGGCGGCGGTCACGTCTGCCTCCTCCCCGGCGTGCCCCGGGAGGTCCGCGAGCTCTGGGGGGCGGGCATCCGCGAGGCCGTCCGTGCGCTCACGGATACACCCCTCGCCCGGCTGAAGCGAACCGTCCGCACCGTGGGCGTCTCCGAAAGCGTCCTGTCGCAGCGCCTGGAGGACGCCGGGATGCCCGGGAAGCTGGACGAGGCCGGCATCGCCCTGGCCTTCCTCCCGCGCCACGGCCTGGTGGACCTGCGCCTGACACGCTTTTTGACCGGCGAGAACCCGTCGGCCGAAGAGCGGTTCGCGCAACTGGTGAAGGGGATCGAGGCGGCGGTCGGCGGCTGCGTGTACGGTCGCGACTCGGACACATTGTCGGGAGCGGTGGGCGCGAGGCTGCGGGAGCTGGGCCTCTCCCTGGGCACCGCCGAGAGCTGCACCGGCGGCGGCATCGGGGACTGGCTCACCGACGTCCCCGGCAGCTCGGACTACTACGTCGGCGGCGTCATCGCCTACTCCAACGCGATTAAAATCAAGCTCCTCTGCGTCCCGAACGCAATTTTGGAAAGGCACGGGGCGGTGAGCCGCGAGACGGCGGCGGCCATGGCCCTGGGCGCCCTCGACGCCCTGGGGTGCGACGTCGCCCTCTCCACCACCGGCGTGGCCGGACCGGGAGGCGGTTCGGCTGAAAAGCCGGTCGGGACGGTGTTCGTCGGCCTGGCCCAGCACCCGCGCACCCTGGACGACTGGCCGCCCGAGCGGGGCAGGCTCCTGGGTGACCTGCAGCGGACCCAAACCCACGAGGGTCCGCACTTCCTCTTTACGCGACAGCTAAAGCTCACCGGTGACCGGGACCTCGTCCGCCGCCGGACGGTCATTCACGCCCTGGACACCCTACGCCGAAGGCTTGCCGACTGATGTTCCTCCAACTCCTCTTCTATTTCGGCTGGGGCGCCGGCCACGCCCTCCAGCCCGGTCACGGCAAGGCGATCATCTCCGCCTACATGGTCGGGAGCACCCCGGGCCGGAAGCCCGCCCGCGCCGCCCTCGACGCGGTCATCCTGGGGCTCGTCGCCGCCGCCACGCACACCGTCGTCGTCTACGCCATCGCCCTGGCGGTGAAGCTCGCCGGGAACCTCGTGGACGACACCCTCCTGCAGGGCATCACCTCCGTCGTCGGCGCCTCGCTGGTCATCGGGGTCGGCGTGTGGATGCTCCGGGAGCGGATTCGGCAGCACGCCCGGCGACACGGGGTGGTGGACCACCACGGCGATGCGGTGGAATCGGACCACCATCACGGGCATGACCACGTCCACCTCCCCGCCTGGGCCGCGGGGGACGACGATCCCCGCTCGATCAAGCGCCTGGTCGCCCTGGGCGTTTCCGGCGGAATCGTGCCGTGCCGGGGGGCCTTGCTGATCTACTTCGGCAACTCGGCGGCGACCGAGCTTTTCGACGAGCTGGCCGACCCCCTGGTCGCCCTGGCCTTCTACAGCCTGGGCATCGCCGTGACGATGATCGCGGTGGCCCTCCTGGCGGTCTTCTTCTCAAAAACCGTGGAGCGCCTGTCGGGCCGCTTCCGGGGCGAAACGTTCTGGGGGAGGCTGTACCGCTTCCTCTGGTGGGCCGGGCCGGTGGTGGTCCTGGGCGTGGGCGGCTACCTACTCCTGTACTCCTTCAACTACCTCTGATGACCGAGCGGCTCGTCAGCAGCGATTTCAGGCGGGACGCCAAGCTGTTGTTGGCGCTCATCCTGGTCGCCCTGGCGGCGCGGGTTCTCTACGCCTTCGATTACTCGGGCTCGCCGCTCTACCACTTCCCGATAATAGACGCCGGCTACCACAGCTTTCTGGCGCGGCTGGGGTCCGAGGGGGCCGCGCTGCCCGGCGGTCCATACTTCAAACCGCCGCTCTACGTCTGGTTCCTGACCGACCTCTACTCCTCGGCGGGCGGCAAGTCCCTCGTCGCCGCGCACATTTTCAACACCCTTCTGGGTCTGGGAATCGTCGCGCTGACCTTCCTGTGGGGGAAGAAATTATTCGGCCGCACACCGGCCTTCGCCGCCGCGCTCTTCGTCGCCCTCTACGACCTCGGCCCCTTCTTCGAGGAGCAGGCCCTCTCCGTCACGCTGGAGACCCTGACGTACCTGGTCTCCCTGGCACTCTTCGTCAACGCCTGGGAGGAGGGTCTCGACTGGGAGGCGCGGAGGGGGAGGCTCATCTGGGCCGGAATCGCCCTGGGATTCGGCGCGCTGGCCCGGCCCAATCTGCTCCTGTTCCTGCCGGTGGCGGCTGCGCTGGGGTTATTTTACGGCCTGCGCGACGAAAATTATTCGTGGAAGCGGGCCCTGGCCGCCGCGCTCATCCCACTGGGCCTGGCGCTGGCGGTCATCCTCCCGGCCACCCTCCACAACCTCTTCGAGTCGGGGAAATTCGTTCTGGTGAGCGCCAACGGGGGGGTGAACTTCTTCATCGGCAACGGCCCGGAGGCGGACGGCTTCTCGTCCGTGCCTCCGGGGATGGCCTGGCGTCGGCTCGCGGGCGATTCGGACCTCGGCGGCGCGGGGGGGCTGGCCGACGGTTCTTACTGGTACGCCCGGGGCCTGGACGCCGTCTTTGCGTCCCCCGGACGGGCAATCGGGTTGTTCTTCAAGAAGGCCCTGGGGTTCTTCAACGCGGCGGACGTCTCCAGCAACGTGAACATCGGCTGGGCGCGGGGTCAGAGCCTGTGGCTCCGGTTCAACCCGCTGCGCTGGTGGCTGGCGGCGCCCTTCGGCCTGGCCGGGCTCGTGACCGCCCTGGGCCGCGACCGCGGGCGGATGCTGGCAAATCCCGGCGCGGGGCGCGGGCTCACCATCCTCGTCGCCTTCGCCGTCACCTACATCGTCGGGGTCGTCGCCTTCTTCGTCACCAGCCGGTACAGGATGCCGCTTTTGCCGGTCATGGCGCTCCTCGGCGCCGGTTTCGTCGCCCATCTGATCCGCATGGTCAGGGACAAAAAGGCCCGGCTTAGCATCCTGCCCTGGGTCCTGCTCCTGGTCTGTCTGGGGCTGACCCTGGCGCCCGTGGTGCCGGCGGAAGACGGCTTCTCGGGAGAATTCTACGCCGGGCTGGCCCTCGAGAAGCGGGGGCTTTCCACCGAGGCGCTCGTCCTGTACAATCGGGCCCTGGAGATCCACCCCGACGACGCCGAGACCTACCAACGCCGGGGCGCGGTGCGGGGCCGCCTGGGCGACGCCGAAGGGCGGCTCGAGGACTTTAGGCGAGCGGTGGAGATTGCCCCCGACTACGCCGACGCCCTCTACGACCTGGCGGCGCTCCTCCAGAGGACGGGGACCTCCCCCCCGGAGGAGTACCTTTCGCTCTACTCGCGGGCCGTCGAGGCCGACCCCGACTTCATCCCCGCGCGGATGGCCTACGGGATGGCGCTCCGGGCGCTCGGCCGGTACGATGATGCGGCCGGGCAGTTCGAGGAGGCGGTGAACCGGCGGCCCCGCTTTTCCGCCGCGCATCGTCTTCTGGGAAAGGTGTACGAGGCGCAGGGGCGGCTGCCGGAGGCGGCGCGGGAGTTTTTCCTGGCCGACTATTTCGGCGGCGAAATCTGGAGTTTTTAAAATGCTCGAGCCCTGGCAGAAGAAGGCGGTTTTCCGACGCGCTTTTCTGAGTGCGTCGCGGCTTACGCTCCTGGTCGTTCTTCTGGGGACGGCGGTCATCTTCAGCCTCGTCCTCGCCTGGTTCTGGCCCTCCGTCGGCCTCCTCGCCATCGCCGTGATAGGCTACGTGGTCTGGTCCGCGGCGACCACGGGGCGCCCGGTCCACATCGCGCGCTCCGTCCTGCGCGAGCTGTCCGGTTTCAGCGGCCTGTCGCACCGCTTCCGGTCGCGCCTGGCCGTCATCGAGCGGGTGTTCGTCAACTTCTGGGAAAAGACGGAAACCCTGGACGAGGAGCTCATCGGGGAAGCCCGGCGGGAGGCGCTGCGGGCTCTGATCGCCCTTTCTTCGCGGCTGCGGGCCGTGGGGCTCGCCGACCGTGTCAACCGCGACGCCCGGCGCATCGGGAAAACGAGCGACCGGGCCGAGGAGATGGTCGCCGCCGCCCTGGACGAGGTGGAGCGGTTCGCGGAAATGCTCAACCAGACCGCCGTCACCGCCGCCGAAGTTCTGCTCTTGAGCCGCGAGGAGGCGTCGGAACGCATGACCCGGGCCGCGGAGGAGCTGGCCCTTTGGGGCAAGTCCCTCGCCGAGGCCAAGGTAGAGTTGGACGAGTCGGGACTTTAGGAGGAATCATGGGAGAGAGAGGCGCGGCGATCGTGACCGGCGGGGCCCGCGGCATCGGTGCAGCCGTGGCCCGGGCGCTGGCGCGGGAGTTCCCCGTCGCCGTCTGGGACCTCGACGCCCCGGGGGCGGAGAGAACCGCAGGGGAAATCACCGCCGGGGGCGGACGGGCGAAGGGCTGGGGCGTGGACGTGGGAAACTTCGACGCCGTCCAGGCCGCGGCCGAGGAAGTGACGAAGGCCTTCGGCACCGTCGAGGTTTTGGTCAACAACGCCGGCGTAACCCGCGACGGCCTCCTCATGCGCATGCGGCCCGAGGACTGGGACCTGGTCCTGCGGGTCAACCTCACCGGGGCCTATAACTGCTGCAAGGCCGTGGTCCGCCCGATGCAGAAGGCGCGCAGGGGCCGCATCGTCAACGTCACCAGCGTGGTGGGCCTCACCGGCAACGTGGGGCAGGCCAACTACGCCGCCAGCAAGTCGGGGCTCCTGGGACTGACCAAGAGCCTGGCCAAGGAGCTGGGCGGGCGCGGGATCACCGTCAACGCCGTGGCCCCGGGTTTCATCGAGACCGAGATGACCGCCGGCCTGCCCGAAGAGGTGAAGAAGGCCTTCCTGACCGCCGTCCCCCTGGGGCGGCCCGGGACGCCCGAGGACGTGGCGGCGGTTATCGCCTTCCTCTGCTCCCCCGCGGCGGATTACGTCACCGGACAGATAATCAACATAGACGGCGGGATGGTCATGTAAACCGTTTCGTTGGCATTGACGGTGAATTATTACGGGCGGGTGTGGACACCCGCCCCTACGGCAGTAAAAGCCAATGACCATCGAATACCAAACGTAGGGCGGCCCCTCTGCGGGCCGCCGTTTTCACGTTCCTGACCCCGACCCTCACCCCGTCCCGTAGGCGAGCCTCTCCACTGAAAGGGAGAGGGGACGGGTCATTTAACGAGCCGGGGTGAGGGGTGAAAAAGCGGTCCGCGATGGCCGCTAAATTTATACGCCGAAGGGAAACTCTCCCAGCGCCGTGTAACGCGCCCCGCCGGGGCCCAACTCGCTCAAAAAGAGCACCGCCCCCCCGCAGCGCCAGGCGCCGAAACTTTTACCCTCGAACCGCCCTAAAAGCTCCGCCGCGTCCCGGGGGCGCTGCTCCTTGCGCACCCGGGCCAGGGTGGCGTGGGGCGTAAAGAGGCGCCTCTCCTTTTGAAAACCGAGAGCGACCATAACATCCTCGACGCCCAGCGACAGCCTCCGCAGCTCGACCGTCCCCCGGTCCAGACCGGCGTAGAGGACCCTCGGCGGTCTCGGCGGCCTTCGGTCCCCCTCCGCCGGGGGGTGCGAGGGGGGGAGCGTTCCCAGACCGGTCAGGCCGAGCTCGAAGGGAGTGAGAGGACGACAGACCGCGGCCAGGGCTTCTTTTATCCGTGGAACCAGCCCCTCGTCCGTCTCCCCCAGGAATTTCAGCGTCAGGTGGACGTTCCCCGCCGCCACCCACCGCCAGGCGGAGTCGCGCGAGGCGCTCCGCACCGCGGCAAGTTTTTCCTGCACCCCGGGTGGTATCTCCGCCGCCACGAAGAGACGCACGGCGTCTTTCCTCCACGGTTGACCGACGGGTAAAGCCTAGCATCCCGGCGGCCCTGGGTCAATCGGGCGCGTGCCCGCGCCTTAATGCTATAATTGAGGTCGAAAGGCGGGGGCATGGCCGATTTCGAAGTCAGGGCTCTCAGGGGCGATAGGCCGACACTCATGGGCCTCGGCGCGTACTACCTCACCGATTACCTGGACGCCGTCCGGGAGGTTTTTCGCGACGCCGTCGAGCTCTTCGAGGTGAGCTCCGGCGGGGAGACGCGGGCCCTCTTCCCCCTCCTGCGGGAGGGAAAAACCGGCGTCCTGCCGCCCCTGGGCCAGTACTGGGGTATCTGGGAAGTACCGATCGCGGACCCGGCGCCGGGGAGGGGCGAGTCGGTCTGGGAGAAAACGGTGCGCGCGGTGGACGAGTATATGCGCGGCCTGGGGCTCGTCGAGGCCGCCTTCATCCACCCGCCCCACGTGACCGACGCGCGGCCCTTCCTGCGCCTGGGATGGGAGGTTATTCCGCGTTACACCTACCTCGTCCCCCCGGCAGACGAAGACGCCTGGGATTCGGCCACCCGCCGCCAGTTGAAAAAATCCCGCGAGTCGGGCATCGTCGTCCGCGTCGCCGATACGTGGGAAACGCTTTACCGGCTGCACCGGGAAGGCATGGACCGCCAGCGCCTGCCCCATGCCCCGGAGGCGCTTGTCCGGGGACTTGCGGGTCGGGGGACGATTTTCGAGACGGATACGGCCGCCGTCCTCCTGGGCCGGGACGCATCCGCCGGGTACTACACCCTCGCGGCCAGCGACGCGGCGGGGCACGGCGACGGATCGCCCACCGCCCTCGTCGCCCGTGTCCTGGAGGAGTCGGCAAAGGACGGCAAAAACCTGGATTTCGTGGGCGCCAACACGGAGCATCTCTGCCGCTTCAAGCGTGGTTTCGGCGGGGACCTGGTCCCCTACTTCCAGACCCGGGTCGTGTTCGCCAAGACCCGCCGATTCATGAAGGGTCTGCGAAGGGTGCTGCGGGGTGGTTAGGCTCCTCTTCAGCGATGACGTAGAGCCGACGCGCCGCCGGCGGCTGGAGTACGCTTTTGGCGAAATCCTGCGCCTGGGCGGCGTCCTCGTCCCCGTGGAGGGAGCGTCGGTGGGCTACGGGGTGGAGGGGGACATCACCATCCACCCTGCGAGGGCGACCGAGCCGACCGGCGTGCTTCTCAGACTCCAGGGCGAACCGCCGGGCCCCTTCGATTGGCCCAGGGAGCTATTCGCCCTCTTCGGCGACGCCGAGGCCCGGCTTCCGGGCAAAACGCTGTATGCGGATAAATCCGGGAAAAACCTCGTCACACTCGACGGGGACCGCGTTCACCTCGCGGCGGACCCCCTGGCGACGGCGTGGTATCTCTTAACGCAGGAGGAAGAGCGGCGTTTCCCCGAGCGGCGCGACGCCCACGGCCGCCTCTGTCTGGGTACGAGCGCCCTCCCGCCGGAAACCTTCGAGCGCCCCCGGCTCGAGGAATGGGGCCGTTTCTTCGCCGGCGCACTCGCCGTCAGGAACACCGTCGTCAGGTACGGGCGCCATCCCGAAGGGGCGGACTGGTCGGTCGTCCTGACCCACGACGTGGACTCGCTGAGCGAGCGGAGCTTCCGGCGGGCCCTGCGCCTCCTGGCCGCGGGGCTGATCAAATTCTCGAAAACGCACCTGCGGGCCGCGGGGCGGATGTTCCGTCTGCTGCGCGAACCCGACCGCCACCGGTGCCTGGACGATTGCGTCGCGGCCGACGCTCCGAACCGGGCGACGTATCTCTTCCACGCCGGGCGCCGGGGGCGCTGGGACCCGGAGTACAAATTCAACAGGCTCAAGCTTGAGCTGGCTTTTCTTAAACGGACCGGTCAGGAAATCGGCGTCCACTACGGCTACGAGACCGCCGGCGACTTTGAAAAACTCGGCGCGGAGCTGGCCGCCTTCGAGCGGGCGACCGGCTTCCCCCCCACCGGCGGTCGGGCGCACTACCTCCACCTGCGCGGTCCCGACGACCTCGGCCTAATCGCGCAGGCCGGGCCGGCTTACGATTCCAGCCTCGGTTTCCCCGACGGCCCCGGCTACCGCGTCGGCACCGGCGGGCCGTACCGGGTCTTCGATTCTGTCCTGTTTGAGCTTCCTCTCGTGGTGATGGACGGCGCGCTCTTTAAAAAATACGGCGATGGCGAGGTGGACGTGGAGGACGCCTGGAGCCGCGTCCTACCGTATCTCGACGCCGCGCGTGAGGCGGGCGCCGCCTGTTGCATCCTCTGGCACCAGCGGGTCTTCGGTCCGGCCTACCCCGGCTGGGGCGAAGTTTTTCGAAAAATCCTGGCCCACGCCCGGGAGAACGGCGCCTGGTGCGGCCCGGCGGGGGAATTCATCGAGCACACAAAGGCCGCCGAACGACTGTTCGCCGGGGAGGGTGGAATCGCCAACAACTCCAGTAAAATCATAAAATTATCAATCTCGAACGACCCCGAAAAAACCGCCGAGCTCCACCCCGGTGAAACTCTACCCGCCAGCTAAGCCACTGGATCGGCGGCATCCCTGGCGCGACGACCGCTTCTGGTTCGCCGTGGCGCTCCTCGTCGCCGCGGTCATCCGGCTGGTCCTGCTTCTACAGCTCGCCGACAGCCCCTTCGGGGATTACCTCGGCATAGACGAGCGGTACTACCACACCCAGGCGCTGGGGATCGCCGCCGGCGAAGGGCCCGAGCTGCCGTTCTTCATGAGCCCCCTCTACCAGATGACGCTGGGCGGCGTGTACGCGCTGGCGGGCGGGAGCTGGTGGACGGTGCGGGTGCTACAGGCGCTCCTCGGCCTGGTGGCGCTCTTTTTCATCTGGCGGACGGCGCGGCGGCTGACGGGCCGCTGGTGGGCTCTGGGCATTCTCGGCGCGGCGGTGCTCTACTCCCAGTTCTTCTTCACCGAAACCCTCCTGTTGCCCACGACCCTGACGACGTTCCTCGCGGTTCTGGGGACTTACCTCGCCGTGCGACATCTTCAACGACCGGGGCGGTGGACCGCCGTGGGAATCGGAGTCGCCTTCGCCCTGGCGACGCTGGCCCACGGCCTTTTAGCGGTTCCGGCGGCCGCGGTGGGAATCTATCTCTTCCTCCGGCGGCTGAAACGGGATAAAAGGTCGGCATTCAAGGAGCTGGGGCTTCTCGTCGCCGCGGCGGTCGTCGTCGTCGCTCCGGTTACCCTCGCCAACAGCCTGGCCGACGGGCATTTCGTGCCCCTGTCCACCAACGGCGGCCTCAACCTCTACCTGGGCAACCAGCCCGGCGCCGTGGGGCTCTATCGGCCCTACTCAACGGCCGCCTACAGCCTGGACTTCACCGCCCGCTGGCCGGCGGAGCGCGAGGCGGCCGAGAGGGGCGACCCGCCGCCCTCCGACTCGGGGGTATCCGCCTACTGGACCCAACGGTTCGTCGAGGAGTTGGAGAAGGACCCCTGGCGCATCGCGGGCCTTTTCGGGAAGCGGGCGCTCCTCGTGCTCAACGGCTTCGAGTACCCCCAGGTGGAAAACTTCTACTTCGAGGGTGAGTTCGTCCCGCTGCTGAAGTGGCCCTGGTTGAGCCTGTACGTTCTTCTGCCCCTGGGCGCGGCGGGGCTGGTCCTCGGCCGACGCCGGGGGGCGCGGGTCCTGGGCGTCATCGCCCTGGCCTACGCCGTCGTGCTACTCCCATTCTTCGTCACCGCCCGGTTCCGCTTCCCGGTGATTCCGCTGGTGATAATCGGCGCGGGTCTGTTCGTCGAGCGCGTCATTCGGCTCATCCGCCTCCGGAGGCGGTGGAAATTCAGCAAAAAGTTCAGGCTGAGCGCGGTTTTCACCGCGGCAATTCTGATACCCTTCGTCGCCGCCACGGCCTACAAGCCGGAGGTCACGCGGGCCTACGACAACCTCGCCGTGGGCTACAACAACCTGGGCACCGAGGCCTACGCCCGGGGCGACTACGCCGGGGCGGTGCGCTACCAGGAACTGGCCCTCGACCAAAATTCCGGGATGCTCCCGGCGAGGCTCAACCTGGGACAGGCGCTCCTCGCCGCCGGGGACTACCAACGCGCCGAGGAGGAATTTCTCGAACTGCGGGGGAGCGCCCTGGATCCCGCCCGGCTGGAGCTTTCAATAGCCCGGGCCCAGCGGGGGCGGGGCGACGACCTGGCGGCGCTGGCCACCCTCCAGCGGGCGGCCGAAGCGCCCTTCGCCGAAGGCTCGATCCTCGCCGACCTGTCGCGGGTGTACTTAGACCTGGGCGACGTTTACCACGCCCGGAAGGCGGCGCAGCAGGCCGTCGTGCTCTCCCCCGAGCTGCCCGACGGCTACCTGGCCCTGGCGCGGGCCGAGACCAACCCCTCCGTGGCGATGGAGAGCATAAACGCGGGGCTGGAGCGCTGTATTTACAAAGCCGCCTTGCTGCTATTCGCCGGTGAGTTTTTGGGCGATGATGGGTTTTTGAGAGAGGCCGCCCCGACCGCGGCGGAGGAGGGCGACTGGGCTGTGTGGGCCCGAGCGCTGGTCTCCCTGAGCCGTCTGGGCAACGGGGGGTAACGGATCGCCACGGCCTCCCTCTCCCTGTGGGAGAGGGACCGAGGGTGAGGGCTGCATTTGAAAAAGCGGCGGGGATTAAAGTCCCCGCCCAACATTTAGGATTCGATTGAAAACGGGCGGGTGTGGACACCCGCCCCTACGTACATACCCAGCGAATCCCGACCGTAGGGGCGACCGTCCACGGTCGCCCGCTGGCCGACCTGAACGGCGCGCCGTCGGTCGGCCCCTACGTCATCACAACCCGCGAGACGCGGGCTGGGGTGAGGGCCGCCTTATCCACCCTCTCCCTCATAGGGAGAGGGTTGGGGTGAGGGTCGAAGCAAAAACAGCGGGAATAGGAATCCCCGCTCTACATTCGTAGCCCATAACGGTGAATGACCGCGGGCGGGTGTAGACACCCGCCCCTACGGGCAAGGCGTTAATCGTGCGTTAACCTCGTAGGGGCCGATCTTTAGGTCGGCCCGAAAAACGGGCGGGGTGCAGAGCCCCCGCCTTACACATCCACAAAGGCCGACTACCCAATCATCCCTTCAATCGAGCAATTCGAGGAAGGTGTAGTGGTAGTACGTCTCGTAAACGATGTCGCCCGAATCGTCCTCGTAGGCCGAGCCGAAGACCTCGACGCGGATTCTGTACTCGCCGCCCTGCACGAGGGTCCACTCCTCGTAGGTCGCCTCGGGGAAATCGTAGAAATTCCAGTCCACGAAGCGCATGTGCTCGGGCTCTTCGCCCCGGGCGAAGGTTTTTACGTACTGGGGGGCGAAGCCCCGCTTGGCCTGCCCCACCTCGATCAGCTTGCCGCCCATTTCCACGTAGAGCGTGTTTTTTGAAATCTGGGTCGTGATGTGGTGGCTGACGTCGGGCTCCTCCCAGGCCGCCTCGTACCACCAGTAGGCGCAGGGCTTCTGCGTCAGGGGTGCGTTGAGCTCCTCGGCGCTCCACACACGCGCGACGAGGAAGTCCTTCCCGTCGAAGCGCATGACCTCCCCGCCCTCCCGCGTCCCGAAACCCCCGACGGCCGACGGGGGGAGTCGTTCCAGGTCGGGCATGGGCGTCCACCCGGCCTCCTCGGAGCCGCTGGCGCAACCGGCCAGGAGTAGCACGACCAGCAGTGGAACCGCGTAGATTGCGTCCAGTACCGTGTTCATCACCCTCCGTTCTTGCCGACGTCGGCGTTGAACGCATCCATGCCGGCGTACTCCGAGGTCTCCAGCGCCTCCTCTATCCGCAGGAGCTCGTTGTACTTGACCAGGCGCTCGCCGCGGTTGGGGGCCCCGGCCTTGATCATGCCGCAGTTGGTGGCCACGGCCAGGTGGGCGATGGCGGAGTCCTCCGTTTCCCCGGAGCGGTGGCTGACGACGCAGGTCATCTCTGAGCGGAAGGCGGTGCGCATCGTGAGGAGCGTTTCGCTCACCGTGCCTATCTGGTTGAACTTGATAAGTATCGAGTTGGAGGCCTTGCGCCTGATCCCCTCCCGCAATTTGTCCACGTCGGTGACGTAGATGTCGTCGCCCACGATCTGGATACGGTCGCCCAGCAGGCGTGTGAGCTCGATGAAGCCCTCCCAGTCGTTCTCGGCCAGGCCGTCCTCGATGCAGATGAGCGGGTAGATGTCGGCCCACTCGCAGTAGATTTTGATGAGGCCGGCGGAGTCGAAGGTCTTGCCCACGGCCTCCAGACGGTAATTACCGTCCTTATAGAAGCTGTTGGCGGCGGCGTCTATGGCAATCCATACGTCGCCCCCCGGTTTATATCCGGCGAGATCTATGGCCTCGATGAGCTTTTCGAAGGCCTCGGCGTTGGACTTGAGGTTGGGGGCGTAGCCGCCCTCGTTGCCCACGTCCGTGGTGTGCCCCTGCTTCTTGAGCACCCGGGCCAGGGCGTGGAAAATTTCCGAGCCGGCCCGCAGCGCCTCGCGGAAGCTGGGGAAGCCCGTGGGGCAGATCATGAACTCCTGTATGTCCACATTGTTGTCGGCGTGGACACCCCCGTTGAGGATGTTGAACATGGGCACGGGCATGACGTGGGCCGCGGCACCGCCCAGGTAGCGGTACAACGGTATGTCGTAGTGCTGGGCCGCCGCCTTGGCCACGGCGATGCTGGCCCCCAGGATGGCGTTGGCCCCCAGGCGGCCCTTGTTCGGAGTGCCGTCCAGCTCGATCAGCGCCCGGTCTATGTTCTCCTGGTCCAGGGGGTTCATCCCCACCAGGAGCTCGCGTATCTCCGTGTTCACATTCTTCACGGCGTTGAGAACGCCCAGGCCGCGGTAGCGCGACTTGTCTCCGTCGCGCAGCTCGACGGCCTCGTGCTCGCCGGTGCTGGCCCCCGAGGGGACCGTGGCCCGACCGATCTTCTCCCCGTTGGTCAGGACCTCGACTTCCACGGTGGGGTTGCTCCGGGAGTCGAGAACTTCGCGGCCAACGACCGCAGCTATCTTACACATCTGGTGATTCTCCCCGTTGTTTGTGCCCTAGCACATGATTGACTTGGTCTTTCCGATGCGGGCTATCTTCTCGCGCGCCATCTCCTGGGCGGCGAAGAGCGGTGGAACGCCCATCTGTCTGGCGCGGGCGAAGACCTTGGAAAGGTTCAGGTATATCTGGCGCGTCGCCCGTTTGACCTCCTCGAGGTCGGCCATGCCGCCCGGGCGGTTCATCATCAGGACGTCGCCGGCGTTTATCACGAATTCCGGCGCGAGGAGGATTCCCCGCTCCTCGAGACGCAGCGCCAAGGAGGCGTCGGAGAGGACGTTGAAGGCGGCGCCGGCCACGATCTTGCACCGCAGGCGCTCCACCGTGTCGGCGTCTATCACTCCCCCAACGGCGCAGGGGCTGAAGATGTCGCACGGCAAGTCGTAAATCTCGTCCGTCCGGACCATCTCCACGTCGGGGTGGAGGTCCTGAATCGCCTTCAGGGGGTCGTACTTCAGGTCGGAAATGTAGAGCTTTGCGCCCATCTGGACGAGGATCGAAGCCAGGGCGCTGCCCACGCCCCCCACGCCCTGGATGACGACGGTCCGGTCCTGCACGCTGGAGCTGTTGAAAACGGTGTTCAGGCAGGCGGTGATGCCGTAGAACACCCCCCAGGCCGCCCCCACATCCGAGGGGACCTCGTGGGGGGAACTGGCGATGACGTGGGGCGTCTCGATGCCCACCGAGCGCATGTCGTCGTCGTCGGTGCCCAGGTCGGAGAAGGTGACGATGCGGCCGCCGATGCCGTTCAGGAAGCGACCGAAGGCGCGCAGAACAGCCTCGTCCTCTTTTATCTCCGGCTCTCCCCAGATGACGGTCATCCCCCCGCCGGCGTCGTAGTTGGCCAGCGCCGCCTGATAGGTCATACTCTCCGCCAGACGGAGCGTGTCGGCCACGGCGTCGTCCTCGGTGGGGTAATTCCGGATTCGGCATCCGCCCAGCGCCGGCCCCAAAGTCGTGTTGTGGATGGCGATCAGGGCGCGCAGCTTGGTCGGGCGGTGCTGGCAGAAGATGAGCTGCTCGTGGCCGCCCTCGACCAGTTTTTCGAAAATCCCCACCCCAGGCCCTCCTCATCCCGTGTCAGAGGCAAGGGGTTTAAACCCCTCGTCCTCTCAACAGCGTTATCCCAAAGTGCGCCGCCGATCGCTCTACTCCCCCAGGCAGATGACCTCCAACAAACCCAGGTTCCGGGCCTCCTCGATCAGGTAACGGGCCAGTTCGTCGGGGTAGCCCTCGGCGTAGACCACCCTCCTCACGCCCGCGTTCAACAGGATTTTCGTGCAGATGCTGCAGGGGTGGATCGTCACGTAGATGGTGGAATCCTTGGTGGATACACCGACCAGGGCGGCCTGGGCGATGGCGTTCTGCTCGGCGTGCGTCCCCCGGCAGATTTCGTGGCGCTCGCCGGACGGCACACCCAGTTGTTCCCGGTAGCAGCCGCCCAACTCCGCGCAGTGCTTCAACCCCCGGGGAGCGCCGTTGTAGCCCGTCGCCAGTATGGTCCTGTCGCGGACCAGCACCGCCCCGACCCTGCGCCGCAGGCAGGTCGAGCGCGTGGACACCAGCCCGGCGATCTGCATGAAGTACTCGTCCCAGGACGGCCTGCCCATCGTGCTCCCTCGGAAGGCGCATTGTACCAGAGGACCGGGGCGCGGGCAAGGCGTTCTTGTCCGCCCGGTCGCGGTGCGCGTGACCGCAGGTACGATGCGCGACGGACATGCTTAGTGGCGGATTTTCACATATACACGCTGCAATATTGACCGCTTTTCACCCGGATGTAGGGCGGCCCCTCTGCGGGCCGCCTCTTCCGTTGCAAATCCCGCCCTTCACCCTAAACCTCTCCCCAGAAGGGAGAGGAAATTGGCCTACCTAAAGGTCGGCCCCTACGAGAGTGATGCACGATTCACACCTTACCCGTAGGGGAGGGTCTCCTGACCCTCCCGTTTCTTTCTAAGGCAACCCTCACTCCCATCCCCGTAAGGCAATCCTTCTCCCACGGGGAGATGGAAACCGTTTCGCCCCACGACCGGGCTTGCCAGCCCGACGCTCCCGGTGATACCATGACATTCAAACGAATGGGGGAGCCCCATGCGCTTCAGCGCCCTCATCTCAAACGTACCGGCGGCGGTGCTCGTCCGGGGCGACACGGAAATAAAAAAAATCGCCTACGACTCCCGCCGGGTCGAGCCGGGGACCCTCTTCGTCGCCATGGGCGGTGTGGGTCACGACGCCCTGGCCTACCTGGGCAACGCCTTGGAACGCCGCGCCGCGGCGGTTTTAGCACCTGCGCCACCCCCGGCCGGGGTGATCGTGCCCTGGGCGACGAGCGAGGACCCGCGACTGGCCCTGGCTCAGATCGCCGCCCACTGGTTCGGCCGCCCGGCGGAAAAACTGCGCCTGGTCGGCGTCACCGGAACCAACGGCAAGACCACCAGCGCCCACATCATCGCGAGCATCCTGGGATCGGCGGGGCGGAAAGCGGCCCTGCTGGGGACGACGGGCTACTGGCTCGGCGACCGTTGGGAGGAAGCGGACTGGACGACGCCGGAGCCGCTCAAGCTCCACGGCCTCTTGCGGGAGGCGGTGGATTCGGGATTCCGGGACGTGGTGATGGAGGTGACCAGCCACGCTCTGGACCAGAGGCGGACTGACGGCCTGGTGTTCGCCGCGGCGGGCTTCACCAACGTCACCCGGGAGCACCTGGACTACCACCGGCGGCTGGAGGGCTACTACGCCACCAAGTGTCGTCTGTTCACTCAACTGGAGCCCGGGGCCGTCGCCCTGTTGAACGCCGACGACCCGCTGGTGGCCGGGACGCCCGTCCCCGGCGGCCGGCGCGTTCTGTACGGGCTCGGGGAAACCGCGGAGCTGCGCGCCGAGGGGATACGCTACGGCCGCCGCTCCCTGGCCTTCACCGCGGTCCAGGATTTTTGGAAATTGCCCATAGAAACCCCGCTGGTCGGCGAGTACGACGTTTACAACGCGCTCCTGGCCGTCGGGTTGGCCCGGGGGCTCGGGGTGGACGACGCGGCCATCGCCGGGGGCCTTAAAACGCTGCCCCAGATTCCGGGACGCTTCCACTTCCTCGAGGTGGGGTCGGACTACGACGTCGTGGTGGACTACGCCCACACGCCCGACGGCATCGCCAAGGCGCTCACCGCCGCCCGGCGCATCGCCGCGGGCCGGGTGATAATCGTCATCGGCTCCGCCGGGGAACGGGACGCCGCCAAACGACCGGACATGGGCCGCGTCGCCGGGGAGCTGGCCGACGTGGTCATCCTGACCACCGAGGATCCGCGCCGCGAGGATCCGGCGAAAATCGCGGAAAGCATAGCCTCCGGCGTCATTGACGGCTCCTGCGAGCTCTCGATCGTCCTCGACCGCCGGGAGGCGATACACCGGGCCCTCGCCCTGGCGCGGAAGGGCGACCTCGTCATCGTCGCCGGAAAGGGCGACGAGTACCGGCTGAAATTCGCCGACCACGTGGAGATCTCCAACGACATAGACCTCTGCCTGGAGTATTTCAGCCTCACTCGCGAGCAAGCCGGGGTGAAGGGCCCCCGTCCCGACGATGCTTGACCAGGACAACCGTTACTACCTGGCGCTGCGCCTGGCCCAGTCGCTCTCCGAGCGGCTCGGGGAGGACCTCCTCCTGTGCGGCCTCTACGGTTCGACCATGCGCGGAACCGACACCCCGTGGAGCGACCTCGAGCTCTTCTGCGTGGTGGACGACCTCTGCCCGCTGGAAACGGTAATCTTCCGCTACCACGGCATCCACGTGGTCGTGACGGTGAAGAGGCTGGAAGTGCTGGAACGGCTTCTCACCGAGCCGTCCAGCGAGTGGCCGGTCGTGATGGGGATTCTCTCCGTGCTGGAGCCGCTGGCCGGCGACGGCGACTGGGTGCCGAAGTGGCTCGAGCTGGGCGAATCGGTCCCTCCGGAAAGCTTCCGCGATTATCTGGTAAAAAAGCTGCCCGAACTGGTCTTCGAGTCCTACGGCCGCATCCGCTCCTGCGCCGTGCGGGAGGCCCCCGACGACCTCCACCCCGCGATCTGCGAATTTCTCCTGGAGATGAACCTCGTCCTGTGCCTCTTGAACCGCCGCTGGGTGACCCACGACTACTCCCGGGGGCTGGCCGACGCCGCCGGCTTCCCGCTCCTGCCCGCGGGGTACGCGGAGACGGCGCCCGCCCTGTGGCGCGCTCAAGATTTTGAAACCGTCGTGACACTGGCCGAAAAACTTTTCGACGCCTACCTCGCCCTGCTGGACGACCAGGGCCTACTGCCCCGGGATTTCACCGATCCCGCCGAGCTGGACGAGCTCCTCTGATGCCGCCCACCGTCGTCATCGTCGGCCGGACCAACGTGGGGAAGTCCACCCTGTTCAACCGCCTCATCGGGCGGCGGCTGGCCATCGTGGACGCCATACCCGGCGTGACGCGGGACCGGATGTACGCCGAGGCGCACTGGCCCTTCGGCCGGTTCGGGGTCGTGGATACCGGCGGCTGGGACCAGTCCGACCCCGAGATGCGCCAGCTCGTGGACGAGCAGCGTCGCATCGCCCTCGCCGAAGCCGATCTCGTCCTCTTCGTGGTGGACGTCATAGACGGCCTGTTGCCCGAAGATTCCGAGATAGCCGACGCACTCCGCCGGCTGGGCGCACCGCTCGTCGTCGTGGCCAACAAAGCCGACAACGAACGGCTGGAGACCGCCGCCGCCGATTTCTATTCACTGGGGCTCGACGCCGATGTCATCCCGCTCTCGGCAAAGGGCAAGCGGAACTTTAAAAAACTTCTGGAAGCCATCGAGGGCCGCGTGGGCGGTTTTCGGGAAGAGCCGGACGCCGGGCCTTTCCCCATCGCCATCGTCGGGCGGCCCAACTCGGGCAAGAGCTCACTGGTCAACGCCCTGGTCGGGGATAACCGCCTGATAACCTCGGAGGTCCCGGGGACCACCCGCGACGCCGTGGGGGTGCCTTTTAAATACGGCGGACAGGACTACCTCCTGGTGGACACCGCCGGGCTGCGAAAAAAGAAGAAGGTCCGCGGTGAGCTCCTCGAACGGCTCACCGTGGTGCGCGCCCTGGAGCACATCCGCCGCAGCCGCCTCGTGCTCATGCTGGTGGACGCCGTGCAGGGATTGGTGACCCAGGACGCGAAGATTCTGGGCTACGCGTTGGAAGAGGGCCGGGCGGCGATTCTGGTCTTCAACAAGTGCGACCTGGTGGAGCTGAACCGCACGGAAAGGCGACGGCTGACCGAGGACGCCCACGGGCTCCTGGGCTTCGCCGCCCACATCCCGGTGGCCTTCACCAGCGCCACCGAAGGGCTCGGCCTCAAGCTCCTGATGGACGAAATCGGCCGGGTGGCGGAGTCCTTCGGGCGGAAGATGCCCACGCCGGAGCTGAACCGCGTCGTACAGAAAGCCCAGGAGGACCACCCGCCGCCCCTTTATCGGGGAAAAGAGGTGAATCTGCTCTACGCCGTGCAGACCAACGCCGGGCCGCCCGGTTTCACCGTCTTCACCAACCGCGCGGCGGAGCTTCATTTCTCCTGGCGGCGCTTCCTGGAGAACCGGCTGCGCGAGGCCGGCGGCTGGGCGGGTGTGCCGCTCTTCGTCGAGTACAAAACGGAGAAGGGGCCCCGCCGGCGGAAGGGGGCTACCGACGCCGTCCGGAGCGTTTCCGGCGGCGCGTCGAACAAGCGGGGACGCCGTTGACCTTCACCCTGGGCCTTCTCGTCGCCGTCGTCTGGGGCTCCGTCCCCTGGAGCTGGCTCGTCGCCAGGCTCTGGCGGGGCATTGACCTGCGCGAAGAGGGGTCGAAGAACGTCGGAGCCACCAACGTCCTGCGCACCTGCGGAAAAGTCCCCGGGGTTCTGGCCTACATTCTGGACGGCGCCAAGGGTTTTGTCGGTGTCTATTTCCTCCCCCAACTCTTCCCCGTAACCTGGCTCGACCCCACCCTCTACGGCTGCGCGCTGATGCTGGCCGTCATGCTGGGGCACATCTTCACACCCTTCCTGGGCTTCCGGGGCGGCAAGGGTGCGATGGCCGGCGTCGGCGCGGCGGTGGCCCTTGACCCCTGGATCGGCCTCGTCACCCTGGGCCTCTTTTTAATCGTGGCCTTCGCCACCCGCATCGTCTCCGTGGCCACCATCTCCGCCTCGGTGGCCTACCCGGCGGTCATAACGGTCTTCGGCCTCACCGGGAACGGGATGAACTGGATTCTGTTCGGGTTTGGCGTTCTGGCGGCGGCTCTGGTAATATTCATGCACAGGAGCAACCTGAAGAGGCTGCGCGAGGGTCGGGAGAACGCCCCTTCGTCCGGTGGGGGGAAATCCCCGAAACCGTAAGGAGCCCCCTTGGAACGCTTCAGTCTGGGTCAGGTCGAACGGATGACCGGCGTGCCGGTGACCAAAGTCTCCTACTGGCTCTCGGAATTCCCCGAGCTGCGGGAGCTGGCCCTCGAGGAGGAGGACGAGGTCTTCCTCACCTACGAGGCCCTGGGGCTCGTCCTGCGCCTGGAGCTCCTGTTGGACGAGGTGGGGCTCACCATCGCCGGTGCGCGCCGTCAGCTCGCCCTGGACAAAGCGGGAACGCCCGACGGGGCGAAGCTCACGGAGAGGCTCCGGCACGTACGCGATGAGCTCTCACAGGTCAGGCAGATTCTGGAAGAGTAGCAGTGTCCGAGCTTCTGTTGAATTACCTCACCCTCGAGCGCATCCGTGTCCCCCTGGCGGCGGATACGAAGGAGGGGATAATCGCCGAGATGGCGGAGCTCCTCCGGGACGAGCTCCACGACGCCGCGACCATAGCGGAGGCCATCGGAGCCCGCGAGGAGTTGATAAGCACCGGAATCGGCCACGGGGTCGCCCTCCCCCACTGCCGGCTGGGAGAACTCGCAAAATCGCGGCTGGCCGTCGGCGTCACCTCGGTGAACGTGGACTGGCAGAGCATGGACGAACAGCCGGTGAGACTCGTCTTCGCCATCGCCGGTTCTGCGGGGAACCCCGCCGAGGTGGTCATCCTCCTCGGCGAAATCTCGCGGCTCCTCCACGCCCCGGCGCTCCGTGAGTGGCTCAAGGGCGCCGAGAACGCCCACGAGGTGTACGACATCCTGCGAACCCACGTGTAGGGGCTGAAAGCCCACGTGAACGGGGGTGAACCATCCGCAGCCTGGAACAGACCCTGGTCGAGTCCGGCGCGCTCTCCCAACAGGACCTGGAGCAGATCGTCGTGATTCAGACCCGGGAGGGCGTCAGCTTCATCGCCGCGGCACTGGAAAGCGGACTGATGGACGACCGCGAGCTGGCGGCGGCCGTATCGCGCCACCTCGGCCTGCCCTACGTGGACTTGACCGACGTCGAGATCGAGGCGGGGCTCCTGAAGAAGGTCCCCGCCGAAATCGCCCGACAGCACACCATCCTCCCCCTCCAACGCCGGGGGAACCGCCTGGCGCTGGCCATGGTGGACCCGGGGGACATGGTGGCCATTGACGCCGCCCGTTTCGCCACCGACTACGACGTCCAGCCCGTGTTGGCGTCGCGGGAGCAGTTGCTGGCCGCCATCGAGCGTTTCTACGGCCTCGAGCCGCCGAAGAAGAAAAAGGCGAAACCCAGGCCCGCCCCCGAGAAGGAGGAGCCAATCGTCGAGGCCCCCGAACCGCCGAAGACGACCGTCGCCGCGCCCACCTCCACCGACGAGGCGCCCATCGTCAACTTCGTCAACGACCTCATCGCCGACGCCCTCGCCCACAAGTCCTCGGACATCCACCTGGAGAGCTACGCCGACCGCTTCCGTATCCGCTACCGCGTGGACGGCATCCTCCACGAGGTCCTCTCCCCCGAGGCCAAGTACCGCGACGCCATCGTCAGCCGCCTGAAAATCATGGCCAACCTGGACATCGCCGAGCGGCGCATGCCCCAGGACGGGGCCATCCGCTTCGACGCCCGGGACGAGCCGATAGACATCCGCGTCTCCACCGCCCCCACCATCACCGGCGAGAAGGTGGCCCTGCGTCTCTTGCGCAAGTCCACCATAAACATCCCCCTGGAGGAGCTGGGCTTCACCAAGGAGCAGCTGGTCGTTTTCGAGCATGCCATCGGCGTGCAGAACGGCGTCATCCTCGTCACCGGCCCCACCGGCTCCGGCAAGACCACCACCCTCTACGCCGCCGTCAAGGTTTTGAACGACCCCTCCCGCAACATCATGACCGTGGAGGACCCGGTCGAGTACGAGCTGGACGGGGTGAACCAGGTCAACGCCAACGCGGAGATAGGGTTGAGCTTCGCCCGGGCGCTGCGGGGTTTCCTGCGCCAGGACCCCAACGTTATTCTGGTCGGCGAGGTCCGCGACATCGAGACGGCCAACATCTGCATCCAGGCCGCCTTGACCGGCCACCTGGTCTTCTCCACCGTCCACACCAACGACGCCGTCAGCACCATCAACCGTCTGGTCAACATGGGCGTGGAGCCGTTCATGCTGGCCGCCAGCCTCAACACGGTCATCGCCCAGCGCCTGCTCAGGCGCATCTGCCCCAACTGCAAGGAGCCGATAACCTACCCGCCGGAGCTTTTGGCAAAATTCGGCCTGAAACCTTCGGAGATGGAGGGGGTGGCCAGCTTCGTCGGCTCGGGCTGCGAGAACTGCCTCGGACTGGGCTACGCGGGGCAGGTGGGCATCTTCGAGATACTCATGATTGACGATGCACTCCGGACGATGATCGGCGAGCAGGCCGGCGAGCGGGCCATGCGCGAGTACGCCGTGGAGCAGGGGATGCAGACGCTGCGCCATTCGGCGGTACAGAAGTTCAAGCGCGGCCTGACCACACTGGAGGAAATCGAGCGTGTGCTGGGTGGCTGACCCAATGCACGACCCCGCTCATTTATGACGAGTATAAGACCGCTTAGAGGTGAAATAATGCGTATCTTGCTATGCTGCCTATTCTTAGCTCTTCTTCTCATAGCCTGTGACGGCGGGGGGGATAATACCGCTGACGACGCCTCCGCCGGGGGAACCGTCGCCGTCGAGACCTCGACCGGCGAGAAGGCGCTTCTCGAAGAACGCTGCACGGTTTGCCACACCCTGGACCGGGTTTTTTCCGAGAAGAGGAACGAGGCGGGCTGGAACGCCGTCCTGGACGACATGGTCGGCTACGGGGCCAAGTTAGACGACGCCGAGCGGACCCGTCTGGTCGCGTATCTCACATCTCTTTAAAAATTGTCCCAGATAAT